>JAFZYX010000226.1 GCA_017616055.1 Ruminococcus sp. | reverse complement strand
TTTGAAAACGAAGCTCAAGGGTATTAGTTATTCGAAATACGGATATCTATTCAGTATTCCTTTTGTTGTTGCTTTTTTGATTTTTACGCTGTATCCTACTATTTATACAGCTATCCTCGGCTTTACCGACTGTAAGGGTATCGACGGACCAGAGAATTATCATTTCCTGAAGCATCCGTTTGAGGTCTTCCAGAAGGTATTAAGTATGGAATCCTTTAAAATCTCTATTAAAAACACGATACTTATCTGGATAATGAACTTTATTCCTCAGATAACTCTCGCACTTCTTCTTACTGCGTGGTTTACCTCACACAGTAATGAGATAAAAGGTAAAGGTTTCTTTAAAGTCGTTTTCTATATGCCGAACATTATCACAGCTGCAACAGTTGCGATCTTATTTAATGCGCTTTTTGCATATCCGAGAGGACCTGTCAATGATTTCCTTATTACCACAGGTCTCAGAGATGCAGGTTATAATTTCATTGCAAATAAAACGCCTACCAGACTGATAGTTGCATTTATCCAGTTCTGGACATGGTACGGAAATACAATGATAGTTCTTATATCAGGTGTCCTTGGTATAAGCCCGGATATCTATGAAGCAGCTCAGATCGACGGTGCAAATGGTGTTCAGACCTTCTTCCGTATTACTATACCTAATTTAAAGACAGTTTTACTGTATACACTCGTTACCAGCCTTGTCGGCGGTCTTAATATGTACGATATTCCGAAGGTATTCAACGATGGCGGACCTGATAATGCAACACTCACGACCAGTGTGTTCATATTCAAGCAAGCCTTCTCGGGCAAATGGATTTACAACAGAGCTGCCGCTGCAAGTATGATCATGTGGGTAATCATCGCATTATGTTCAGCAGTATTGTTCTTCTTAATGCGAGATAAAGAACAAATCAAGCTAGAAAAGGAAGTTAAGAAGGCAAAGAAGGAAGCCATGAGGGCTTCTAAGGGAGGAATAGATCAATGGCAGTTGTAAAAAAGAGCGCAGGTAGCTATGCATTTAAGATAGTTGCTTATGCAGTTTGTATTCTTCTTACTTTTCTTAGTCTATTTCCTTTCGTTATCATGCTCGTAAATGCAACAAGAAGCTCATCTCAGATTCAGCAGCACGCTCTCTCTCTTATTCCTGGACACAATCTTAAGATGAACTGGAGCTACTTTGCAAGTCAGTCATTCAATCCTTTCACAGGTTTCAAGAACTCTATCATAGTAGCTGTTTGCACAACTCTTTGTACTGTTTATTTCTCAACAATGACTGCTTTTGCTATAGTTGCATATGACTGGAAACTCAAAAAGCCATTCTTCACATTTATTATGGCTGTACTTATGATTCCTGCACAGGTATCTAGTATCGGTTTCTACAACATGATGTATAAGTGGCACTGGACTAACTCTCTGTTACCACTTATTCTACCCGCAATAGCTGCACCGACAGTTGTATTCTTTATGAGGCAATACATGATTCCGTCACTTCCGATGGAGATTCTTCAGTCGGCAAGAATTGACGGTGCAGGTGAGTTCAGAATCTTCAATCAGATAGTTATACCTATGATGAAGCCTGCAATGGCTACACAGGCAATATTTGCTTTCGTAACCAGCTGGAACTCACTGTTCATGCCATCAATCCTCAATACAAAGACAGAGAAGTTCACAATGCCTCAGATGGTAGCATTGCTTAACGGTGACTCCTATAAGACAGAGTATGGTACTGTTTACTTAGGACTGTTACTGACAGTATTACCTATTCTGATAGCATACTTCTTCCTTTCTAAATACATCATCGAAGGCGTTGCACTTGGCGGTGTAAAGGGTTAATCAAATTTAGACGTTATCACATTTTCTTTCTTAAATCATTGAAGGCTGCACATCTTTCGTGCAGCCTTCTTTGTGCATATAAGGAGCCATTATTTTGCCGCATTGCTTGCAATTGATGAAAAAATGTGGTATAATAAATTTATTAATACAGACACGGAGGACCTTGATATGTTATCAGATATCGAAATCGCCCAGAGCGCTGATATGAAGCGTATTACCGAGATCGCTGCTGGTCTTGGCATCGACGAAGAGGACATCGAACCATACGGCCATTATAAAGCAAAGCTTTCTGAAGCACTTTTCTCAAAGCTTGCAGATAAAGAAAACGGTAAGCTCATACTAGTCACTGCTATAAATCCAACCCCCGCAGGTGAGGGAAAGACTACAATAAGTGTTGGATTATCTGACGCTCTCAGAAAAATAGGAAAAAAATCTGTTCTTGCACTTCGCGAACCTTCTCTCGGACCTGTTTTCGGAATGAAGGGCGGAGCTGCTGGCGGAGGATATGCACAGGTAGTTCCGATGGAGGATATCAATCTCCATTTTACTGGTGATATGCATGCTATCACAGCTGCTAACAATCTTCTCTGTGCAATGATAGACAATCACTTACAGCAGGGAAACGAGCTTAAAATAGATCAGCGCAGAATATTATTCAAGCGCTGCATGGATATGAACGATCGTGCACTGAGAAATATCCTTATCGGACTTGGCGGCAAAGCCAACGGTGTTCCACGTGAGGACGGTTTTAATATAACTGTTGCTTCCGAAGTAATGGCTATACTCTGTCTCGCTTCTGACATTTCAGACCTTAAGGAAAGACTTGGAAATATTCTTGTTGCTTACAATTTAAGCGGTGAGCCTGTATATGCAAAGGAAATCGGTTGTACCGGTGCTATGACAGCTCTTCTTAAGGATGCTCTCAAGCCTAATCTTGTACAGACTCTGGAGAATACACCTGCGTTCATACACGGCGGACCATTTGCGAATATCGCTCACGGCTGTAACTCAATGCGTGCAACGAAGCTCGCACTTAAGCTCGGCGACTATGTAGTTACCGAGGCTGGTTTCGGCTCAGACCTTGGAGCTGAAAAATTTATGGATATCAAGTGCCGTGTAGGCGGACTTGCACCATCATGCGTAGTTCTTGTAGCTACAATAAAGGCTCTCAAGTATAACGGTGGTGTTCAGAAGCAGGATCTTGGAAAAGAAAACATGTGGGCTCTTGAAAAGGGCATAGAGAATCTGAGAACACACATAGAGAATATTCATAAGTATCATGTTCCGGTAGTTGTGGCAATAAACAGATTTGCAACAGACACTGACGAAGAAGTAAAATTTGTCGAGAACTTCTGCTCTGACATGGGAGTTGAGGTTTCTATGTGCGAGGTTTTCGCAAAAGGCGGCGAAGGCGGAACAGACCTTGCAAAGAAGGTCTGCGATACTATCGATCTCTGCAGTGAAAACAAGTTCAAGCCTCTTTATGACACTCACGCTACCATAAAGGATAAGGTTGAAAAGATAGCAAAGGAGATATACCGTGCTGACGGTGTAACATTTACAGCTCAGGCTGAAAAGGCAATCAAGGAGATTGAAAATATCGGTTTCTGGGATCTTCCGATATGTGTTGCAAAGACACAGTATTCGCTTTCGGATAACCCGAATCTTCTTGGAAAGCCAAAGAATTTCAAGATAACAGTACGCGATGCGCGACTTTCTGCAGGCGCAGGTTTCGTTGTTATTTATACTGGTGATATCCTTACAATGCCCGGTCTTCCAAAAGCACCAGCGGCGCTTAATATTGACTGCGACGAAAACGGCAGTATCACAGGACTTTTCTGATTGAATATGAAGATAATAACTCATTCTCCTCAGGAGACAATCAGGGCTGCCGAGAAACTTGGCGGGCTCCTCAGGGCAGGGGATATGATCGCCTATAAGGGTGGACTCGGCGCAGGAAAGACGACTTTTACACGCGGTATTGCTATTGGCATGGGATTAGGTGACAGTGTTACCTCACCCACATTTGCACTGGTGAACGAGTACCGCGGGGAAAAAATAACTCTTTATCATTTTGATATGTACCGTATCGGTTCCGAGGAGGACCTTGAGTCCACAGGATTTTACGATTATCCATTTGAGGATAACGTGGCTGCTGTGGAATGGTCTGAAAATATAGCGGAATTTCTCCCTGAGAACACAATATTTGTGACTATAAGCAGTCTGGGAGAAAATGACAGGGAAATAATAATCGAGGACGGTGGAAGATTTGCTGCTGCTTGGGATTGATACGTCAGGAAAGACAGCTTCTGCAGCGCTTTTTGATTCGGGAAATGAGCTTTTTCTGGCTCAGACTACAGTTTATACGCAAAAGACGCACTCACAGGTAATAATGCCTATAGTTAAGGACATTATGGCTCAGGCCGGTAAGGAACTATCCGACTTAGGCGGGATAGCCGTTGCCAACGGTCCGGGTTCATATACGGGACTTCGAATAGGTGTAGCGGCAGTTAAGGCTCTCTGTTTCGGACTTGGTATTAAATGCTGCGGAGTATCAACACTTTTGGGACTTGCCTGCAACAATCTTGCTTACAAGGGGTATATATGTGCCATAATGAAGGCAAGGGGAGAGCTTGTTTACACATGTACCTACAGAAGTGACGGCTATTGTGTTGAACAGGTCACCGACGAGCAGATAATCTCCCGTGACGAGCTTGCTGAGTATCTTGCATTCAATGTTAAGGAAGCAATGCTCTGCGGTGATGGAGCTGCTGATTTTTACAACGCATACAGTTCGCCTGCATTCATAATTGCCCCACCTCAGGGAAGACTGCAAAGCGCAGTCGGAGTATGTCTGGCAGGCATATCTAAAAAGCTTTCAGAGCCCGATCAGCTTGAAGTTTCTTATCTGCAGAAGGTAAAGGCTGAAAAGGACTTAGAGAATAAAAACAAATAATATGGAGATGTTTAACATGATAGCAATAGGCTGCGACCACGCTGGTGTGGAAATGAAAAAGGCTATAATAGAGGCTCTTTCGGAAAAGGGCTTTGAATTTATGGATTTAGGAACAGACGGTGAGCCGTGCGATTATCCTGATATGGCTGAAAAACTCTGTAAGGAAGTTAAAGCCGGCACTTGTGAAAAGGGCATCCTAATCTGTGGAACAGGTATAGGAATGTCTATAGCTGCAAATAAGATCAAAGGTATCCGCGCTGCACTTTGTTCGGACTCTTTTTCTACACGCTTTACACGTTTGCACAACAATTCAAACGTAATGTGTATGGGCGCAAGAACTCTCGGACATGGACTTGCCTGCGAGCTTGCGGAGATATTCCTCACAACTGAATTTGAGGGCGGACGTCATCAAAGACGTATCGATCTCATATCAGCTATAGAGGCAAAAAATTGAAAGGGGCTGTTAAAATATGGCAGAGCTTCACATTATAGATCATCCACTGGTACAGCATAAGATTTCACTGCTGAGAGACAAGAATACAGGAACAAAAGAGTTCCGTGAACTAGTTTCCGAAATAGCAATGTTTATCTGCTATGAGGCAACCAGAGATCTTCCTCTCAAGGAGATAGAGCTTGAAACTCCTCTTGCTGTGGCAAAAACAAAAATCATTTCGGGAAGAAAGCTTGCCTTTATCCCGATACTCCGTGCAGGACTTGGTATGGTAGAGGGCGTTACAACTCTTGTGCCTGCCGCAAAGATAGGCCATATCGGTCTTTTCCGCGATCCGGTCACAAAAGAGCCTGTAAAGTACTATGCAAAAATGCCTGACGATATCCAGGAGCGAGATGCTATCATAGTTGATCCTATGCTCGCAACCGGTAATTCTGCAATTGCAGCTGTTACAGAGCTGAAAGGACTCGGAGTAAAGCACATTAAGTTCATGTGTATCATCTGTTCTCCTGAGGGTGTAAAGGCTCTTCAGGCTGCATATCCTGATGTAGAGATATATGCGGGCGTTATGGATGAAAAGCTCAATGAGGACAAGTACATCGTACCAGGTGTTGGTGATGCTGGAGACCGTATTTTCGGTACAAAGTAATATTACAAACAAAAGGAGCACGTGTGTGCTCCTCTCTATTTATCCATTTAATGGCAGTATTCTTCAATATATTGCTTCGTAATATATCCGACTGCTTCAATTCCGTCTGAAAACTCTATGAAAACTGGATATCCGCTTTTTCTGGCTGATGAATATGTCATATGATAGATTCGATAGATATTGTTATCCAGAATAAATAGAACATCATCACTGGAATAGCTGCGGGCAATGGCTTTGATCTCGTTATATACAGACATATCTGTTTCTTTTTGAAGCTCATTAACATAAGTACTTCCATTGGAAAGTGTACCCCAGTTGAATTCCTCACCGAATTGTTCTGATAGTCTGTTTATTTCGTTTATCTATATCACGGCAGAATACCCCCGCTTCTAAGCGAAGTGAAAGATGGGGATGAATGCCGGATTTTCAAATCAAAACTATAGATAATCAGTAAAACATATGATATAATAGACACATAGGAAATATCCTAAATCTAAAAGGAAGGAGAAAAACCATATGTATCTAACGGTAAA
>JAFZYX010000225.1 GCA_017616055.1 Ruminococcus sp. | reverse complement strand
TCTATACTGGTAAGCAGAAGCTTGTTGATACAGGCGGACGCGTTGACAGATTCAAGAAGCGTTTCAATATGGACAAGTAAGTCACAAGCCCCGTCATTGACGGGGCTTTTCGTCAATAAGGTTAATTTATTATGAACTATTATACTATTTCAGCAAATGCAAATGCTTCATTTATAGAAAAACGCTCGGAGTTTATAGGCTATATCGCTCCCGTAAAAACAAACGACGAAGCGGTAAACTTTATAAATTCCATAAAGGCAGAACATCGCAAGGCAAAGCATAACGTTTATGCATATATTCTACGCGAGGACAATATTTCCAGATATTCTGATGATGGTGAGCCTCAAGGTACTGCAGGTGTTCCTGTACTTGACGTGCTGCAAAAGCGTGGACTAACCGATGTATGCATCGTAGTTACGCGATACTTCGGTGGAATACTTCTTGGCGGTGGCGGACTTGTCCGTGCATATTCACATGCGGCTTCTTTAGCCTGTGACGCTGCCCATATAATGAATATGTGCCTGTGTCATCGTCTGAAAATAAGCGCAGACTATGGTATGTACGGTAAGATTTCCTATCTTCTGCCTAATTTTGAAACTATCACAGTTACTTCTGACTTTGGCAGCGATGTTACGCTTGAGATACTAGTGCTCTCCGAAAAACTTGAGGCACTAAAAAACGAGCTTATTGAAGCAACTAATGGCTCTGTCAATATAACTGACTGCGGAGAGCTTTTTGAAGATTTTTCCTCAGTAAAAAAAATATAAGAATAAAAAAGGGTTTTTTGTCCCGTTATAGTATAAGTATATAGACGCTTTTTTCAGGATCATATCCTGAAACATTTTTTCATGTCAGGGGGAGTATTGTATGACAGTACGCGAACAGATAGAGATAAGCGAAGCAGGCATTTTAAGCAAATTTGCTTGCGCCAGCATTGACACAAAAAACACAGAACGCGAGCGCTATGAGGACAAATGCCCATACAGAACAGAGTTTCAACGTGATCGTGACCGCATACTCCACTGCAATTCCTTCCGAAGACTAAAGCGCAAAACGCAAGTTTTCCTTTCTCCAGTGGGAGATCATTATAGGACAAGACTAACCCATACCCTTGAAGTCTCTCAGATTGCAAGAACTATCGCAAGAGGTATGCGTCTAAACGAGGATCTTACTGAAGCTATCGCCCTTGGGCACGATCTGGGACACTCCCCTTTTGGTCACTGTGGTGAAAGAACTCTCGACGAGATATGCCCTCATGGATTCAAGCATTATGAGCAAAGTCTAAGAGTCGTCGATGTCCTTGAAAAAAAAGGAAATGGACTTAACCTCACGTACGCTGTCCGCAACGGCATACTTTGTCACACGAATATGATTGCGGATACAAAAGAGGGTAATATCGTTCGACTTGCGGACACTATCGCCTACATAAACCACGATATTGAGGATTCTATCCGCGCAGAGATTCTCGACCCGAATGAGCTTCCACGTGACTGCGTTGTAACTCTCGGAAATACCAAGACCAGAAGAATAACAACTCTCATAGCCTCCGTTATCGAACACGGAGCCGTTGATATAGATTTTTCTCCTGAAATACGCAAGGCTCACGACGACCTTAAAGCTTTCATGTTCGAGAAAGTCTACACAAATCCTACTGCAAAGCAGGAGGAGGGCAAGGCTGAACGCCTTATTCGTAAGCTTTACAAATATTTCATCGAGAACAGTAAAAAGCTCCCCGACGAATATCGCATCATCATGAAAGATTCTGACGCAGATAGAGCGGTGTGCGACTACATATCAGGAATGAGCGATGAATACGCAGTCGGTCTTTACACTGATCTTTTCGTACCCAAATTCTGGAAGTGAGGAGATAAAATGCCTCAGAACGACGAATTTCTATATAACCTTCGCAATGCCAACCCTATTGAAACAGTCATGGGCGGCTATGTGAACCTCATAAGACGAGGACGAAATTACGTATGCTCCT
The DNA here is from genome assembly GCA_017616055.1 of Ruminococcus sp. GTDB lineage: Bacteria > Bacillota > Clostridia > Oscillospirales > Ruminococcaceae > Ruminococcus. Next base: position 15,499 of record JAFZYX010000225.1, on the reverse strand, counting down.
GTCCCTTCCACTCGGAAAAGACCCCATCATGTACAATTTTCACTGATACTCAAAGTTTTTATTGCTTTGGCTGCGGCGCAGGCGGAGATGTCATAACCTTCGTCATGAAAGCAGAAAATCTTGATTTTTCGGAAGCAGTAAAACTTCTCGCTCAACGCTCGGGCATGGAAGTCCCTGAATACGGAAATAAGGACAGCGGTTATGCAAAGCGCAAAACGCGTATTTATGAAATGAACCGCATTGCCGCAAATCACTTCTATACAAATCTATTCAAAGGAGCCGACAAAACAGGGCTCCAATACCTTGTAAATCGAAAACTCACACCGCAGACAATTAAAAAGTACGGACTTGGATATGCTCCGGACTCATGGAACGACCTCACTGATATTCTGCACTCAAAAGGCTATACCGATGAAGAAATATCTGACGCATGGCTTGGAGGTCAGAAAAACGGACGTACATTCGATATGTTCAGAAAGAGAGTCATGTTCCCTATTATTGATCTACGCGGAAATATAATCGGATTCGGTGGAAGAGTTCTTGACGACTCGCAACCGAAGTACCTGAATACAGGAAAAACTCCAGTATTTGATAAAGGTGCAAACCTGTTCTCCATGAACTTTGCAAAGAATTCTAATGCCAAACGGCTCATATTATGCGAAGGATATATGGATGTTATCGCCGTAAACCAGGCCGGTTTCGAGAACGTGGTTGCCACTCTCGGAACCGCTATCACTCCAGATCAAGCGCGGCTCATAAGCCATTATGCAGAGGAAGTAATTATTGCCTATGACAGTGACGGTGCAGGACAGAAAGCTACACAGAAGGCTATCAATCATTTTGCGGACGTAGGACTCCGCACAAAGATACTCCATATGGAAGGCGCGAAGGATCCCGATGAGTACATCAAAAAATTCGGACGTGACCGTTTCCGTATGCTTATCGACGATTCAAACGATGCTAACGACTTTATGCTTGACAAGTGTGAGGATGGGCTTGATCTCTCAACGGAGATAGGACGCGTAGAGCTCCTAAAGCGCACTTCAAAAGTACTTGCAGGCATTGAATCTCCTCTAGAGAGAGAAGTTTATATCTCCCGTACATCCAAGAAATGCGATATTCCCGTACAGGTTCTTAAAACACATATAGACAGTATGCTCGAAAAGAACAGAAGAAGTGCCAAAAAGACTGAATGGCGCACGATTAAGGCAAAAACTTCTTACATACGCGACGATATTAATCCAGATGCAGTTTCAAACAAAAAAGAAGCCCGCGCTGAGGAAACAATAATAAGCTATCTGCTAAAACGCCCTCAGGAATATGAGGATATTGAAAAGATAGCTCCACCTGAGTGCTTTGTGACCGCTTTTAATAAAAAGGTCTATCGGGCGCTAATAGAAAGAATGAAAAACTCAGATAAATTTTCGATATCGCTACTCTCCGATGAATTTTCGACAGAAGAAATGGGAAGAATAAGCGGAATAGCCGCAAAAAAACGCGAAGTTGCTGTTACTCTCGATGTAGTGGTAGACTGCGCTGAAGTACTGAAAAAAAGTACACCAAGACCGGACGGAGCGCTCAGCAACGACGAGCTTCTGGAGCTCTTCCGCTCCAAAACAAAATAGGAGGATAAATAAAAATGGAAAAGAAAAATACAATCGAAGCCCTTATGGAACAAGGCAAGGCTAACGGCAGGCTTACTACAAAGGAAATCACTGATGCTTTGGAGGAGCTTGATTTCAACGTTGATCAAATTGACTCCTTCTATGAAAACTGTGAAAATCTCAATATAGAAATCGTTGAGGACATGAATCTTGACGCAGACCTAAAAATAGGTCTTGATTCAACTCTTACAGATGACCTCGAAATGGCTCTTTCCACCGAAGGTATCGCTATCGATGATCCTGTAAAGATATACCTTAAGGAAATTGGACGTGTTCCACTTCTTACCACAGAAGAAGAAATAGAGCTCGCGCAGAGAATGGCTAAGGGAGATCCCTACGCTAAAAAGAGACTTTCCGAAGCTAATCTCCGTCTTGTTGTATCCATAGCAAAGAAATATGTTGGAAGAGGCATGCAGTTTCTTGACCTTATTCAGGAAGGTAACCTTGGTCTTATTAAAGCCGTAGAAAAATTCGATTATACTAAGGGATTCAAATTCTCCACATATGCTACATGGTGGATAAGACAGGCTATCACTCGTGCTATCGCAGATCAGGCAAGAACTATTCGTATACCTGTTCATATGGTTGAAACTATCACAAAGGTCAAGAAGGTATCGAGCCAGCTTCTCCACGAAAACGGTCACGATCCAAGTCCTGAAGAAATTGCAGAAAAGCTAAATATGCCGGTGGACAAGGTTCGCGAGATAATGCGTGTGGCACAGGATCCAGTTTCCCTTGAAACTCCTATCGGTGAGGAGGAAGACAGCCATCTCGGTGACTTTATCCCAGATGATGATGCTCCAGCACCAGCTGAAGCTGCTTCACACACTCTTCTTAAGGAACAACTCAACGAAGTTCTTGCTACTCTCACAGACCGTGAAGCTAAAGTATTAAAGCTTCGTTTTGGTCTTGAGGACGGAAAATCTCGTACTCTAGAAGAAGTCGGTCAGCGTTTCGACGTTACCCGTGAGCGTATCCGTCAGATAGAAGCAAAAGCTCTCAGAAAGCTTCGCCACCCCAGCAGAAGCAAAAAGGTCAAGGATTTCCTTGACTAATCCCTACATATATATTTCCGAAGCCGCCTGAGATGGCGGCTTTTATGTTTGCTCCCCTGTTTATCAATAATTAGCAAATGGTTAAAAGCTTTGCATCCACGAACCGTTTTCAAATGCATAATACTCAAAGCCTGGAACGCTGAGAACTGCGTTCTCTACAAGCTAAATACTAACGCAAAGGGGCTAATTATTATTGACATTTACGCCCTCATGTAGTATAATTAAATTGTATAAATGCACGTTATTACGGTCTCCTGCTGACCGTTAAACGCAGGTACGAAACGGAACTGCTTTTTCTCTGTTCACGGCAGTTTCCTCGGTATAAGGAGAACTATGAGTATATTCGATTTCAGTACAACTCCTCCCGCGCTAAGTCATGACTGGCAGGTATTTCAGCAGTTTGTTGGAAATATAGGTGCTTTCACCTATATAGCAAAGGAAAAGTCCGCTTACCTTGACGCGGTCTCATGTCACATTCTTGGCTGCCCGAGTGAAAAAATCAACGAATTTGAGTTTTTCGATCTTCTCGAAAAGATATCGAAAAACCCTGTAGAGGGACAGAAACATATTTATAAATTCACAGACGGAAATACATCGCGTTTTGTGAAAATGAATGTATATGAGAGCAGCGATGTATGGCTTGGTTTTATTCAGGATTTCACACGTCAAATCTCGGATATCAACGATCGTCAGGCATTCGTAGAATACGATCCCATCACTCGCCTTCCTTCGTTCCCGTCTTTCTCACAGAAGATAAAAAAAATAATCCCAGACGTCCAACAGGCCTGCCTTGCAACTATTTTCATCAATGGCATAGACAAGCTCGGTTCGTATCTTACAGTTGACAATACAAACAGCTGTATCACTTCTGTTGCCGAAGCTTTGAAAAGCTTTGAAAGCGATACTATAATTATCGGCTCAAAGTCCAACTATGAGATATGTGTTTTCTTCTGTGACTGCGACAAGATGAGCATATACAATATCCTCAACAGTATGGGCGAAGCTGTCCAGAACTGCACTCTAACCGACGACTTTGGCGAGATAATAGATATTTCTGACAAGAGCCGAATAAGCCTTTCCATAGGCTGTGCCTCCTATCCCGAGGAAGCTTCGGACTTTAATATGCTGGTTAATTATTCTGAATTTGCCCTCTTTGAAGCAAAGACGGACAAGCGTTCAGTAATAAATTGGTACTCAGAAGAGAACTACATACGCGAAAAGGACTCTTACCGCAACGCTCAAACATTCTCACGAATTGTTCAGGAAAATCTCCTCACGTACCATCTCCAGCCTATAGTTGAAACTCAGACGGGAGAGATAGTCGGCTACGAAGCCCTTATGCGTACTGTTGGTGATATAAAAATGGCTCCCACACAGATACTTAAAATAGCAGCTGCACAGAACGACTTGTACTCTATTGAGAAGCTCACTTTCTTCAATACGATGAAGCTTCTCAGTGATAATCAGCAGATATTCGACAAGCGCAAACTCTTCATAAACTGCCTTCCAAGCAGTCTCCTCACTGACGAAGACTTTAATGAGCTTTATCTCACATATGGTGAACTTCTTGAAAAGACAGTCATTGAGATTGTAGAGCAATCAGCAGCTTCAGATGAAAATATTGAAACTCTGAAAAAGCGTTGTGGATTTGCACATTGTACATTAGCTATAGACGATTACGGCACAGGCTATTCAAATACATCGAATCTGCTCCACTATTCACCTGATTTCATTAAGATCGACCGTTCACTTATAAGCGATATACATAACGATCTTAAAAAGCAGCAGCTCGTTACTTCTATAATCGAGTTCTGCCATGAAAACCAACTGCAATCCCTTGCTGAGGGGGTTGAGACGGTTCAGGAACTAAAAACATTGATACGCCTTGGTGTTGACCTAGTTCAAGGCTATTATACTTCAAAACCAAAGCCACTTTTCCTTAATAATATTTCAACCGATATCAAAGACGAGATAATCAAAACTAATCTCGAAACCCGTCCTGACGGCGTTAAGAAGATATATGCCGCTCAGAACGATACAGAGCTTGATCTTCTCAAGCTCGCCCTTGAAAAATATACCGATATCCACATTTATCAGAGCAAACTTACTATTGTGGGTGATCCGGATAAACAGGTAAAAATGAATATTGCTATTATGGATAACCACAGCTGTGAACTGACGCTGAAAAATGTCAACATGATAAGCGGCAATAGCAAACCTACTATCACTGTGGGCGAGTATGCGAGACTTATCCTCAATGTTGTTAAAAACAACAAGCTCAGCTACTCAGGTATCTACGTGCCTATGGGATCACAGTTTGAGTTGGGAGGCAAGGGAAATCTTACGATTGACTGCTATGCCTCTGAAGGTATCGGTATTGGAAACGACTACGACCATGGCTACGGTGATATCACCATTGATTTTGACGGTACTCTCGAAATAATTTCGAACAGCGTTGAAGCCTTGTGTATTGGTGGTGGCCAGAACGATGATGATTCAGATATTAACCTCCGCTCGGGCAAAATTAAGATATATATGTACTCACATAATGGCCTTGCTATAGGGAGCTTCAACGGTGACGCCAATATAGAAATCGGTGAGAACTGCTCCCTCGATATCACTATATCAGGTATCAAGGTAACAGGTATCGGAAGCTGTAAAGGTATTTCCACTATAAGCTCGGACGCTGATATAACTATGTCCTGTACAGGAGCTCAAGCTGTAGGAATCGGTGTTCTAGAGGACGGTGAAGGCAGTATCTACATCAAGCAGGGCAGAATAAGTATGAAAATGCGTTGTGCTAAGCACTCATGCATAGGTGCTGTAAAAGGCAATATCAATACAAAGATAAAGAATGCAAATATCACTATTGACTCCGAGGGCGACGAGGTAACAGGTATCGGTGATACCCTCGGCACAGGAAACGTCACTATTATTGATTCTGAAGTCTCACTGACCCTGAATGCAGGTAATCCGAAGGACATCGGCACAGCTTCAGGCGACGTTCAGATACAAAACTCAAACGTTACTTCACTTGTCAACAATAAGCGTACTACATACGCAAATAATTAAGTAAATTATCCCCGCCATAACAGTATATCTGTACAGATAGAATTAATTATTGAGGGTTCCCTTTGTATAAGGGACCCCTGATAATTAAAAAGTTTCTCTGTATAGGTATGCTGTTTGAATGGTGGGGAAACATATGAGAAAGGTAAGAAATAAATATGAAGCTTGGCATGGTTGGTCTGCCCAATGTGGGCAAAAGTACTCTTTTCAACGCACTCACTAACGCAGGTGCTGAATCCGCAAATTACCCATTCTGTACTATCGAGAAAAACGTGGGTATTGTTTCTGTTCCAGATGAAAGGCTCGATAAATTAGCAGAAATGTATGAGCCTGATAAGTTCACTCCGGCAACTCTTGAATTTGTGGACATCGCTGGTCTTGTAAAGGGTGCTTCAAAGGGCGAGGGCCTTGGCAACAAGTTCCTTGCGGATATCCGCGAAGTTGACGCTATCGTACACGTTGTAAGGTGCTTTGAGGACCCCAATATCATCCACGTTGATGGAAGCATAAATCCACTAAGAGATATCGAAACTATTAATCTGGAGCTCATCTTCTCCGATATAGAAATGGTTGAAAGACGTATCGACCGAGCTAAAAAGGCAGCAAAGGGAGATAAAAAATATCTCGCAGAGGCTGAATTCCTTGAAAGGCTGAAGGCTCATCTTGAAAACGGAAAGTCTGCAAGAGGCTTCGATTTCACCGACGAGGAAAGAGAACTAATAAAGTCTACTCCCCTGCTTTCTGCTAAGCCGGTTATCTATGCAGCTAATCTAAGCGAGGAAGACTTCACCAACAATATTGATACAAACGAGAACTATAAGGCTGTATGCAAGCTTGCAGAGGAGGAGCACTCCGCTGTATTGCCTATCTGTGCTCAGATAGAGGCTGAGATTTCGGACATGGGCGAGGAGGACAAAGCTATGTTCCTTAGCGAGTTGGGGCTCGAAGTTTCTGGTCTCAACCGTATAATCAAAGAAGGTTATGCACTCCTAGGACTCATATCCTATCTTACCGCAGGCAAGCAGGAAGTACGTGCTTGGACTATCACTAAAGGAACTAAAGCCCCGCAAGCTGCAGGTAAGATACACACTGACTTCGAAAAGGGATTTATCCGTGCGGAGGTCATCTCCTATGACGACCTTATAGCTTGTGGAAGCATGGCTGCAGCTAAGGAAAAAGGTCTTGTCCGTCTTGAGGGCAAGGAGTACGTTATGCAGGATGGTGATATAGTTCTATTCCGCTTCAACGTATAACAGATTATTAAGTTCTTCATATATAATAAATAATATATGCATAGCTTATCAAACTGCGGGCGGATAATATCCGCCCTTACATTGATACTTCGATAAATCCATCCCTTTTTATTGTTTGGAGAAATAAATAATGATTGAACAGGTTTTTGATAAAGAAGATAAAAGAACAATATCAAGAAAAATCCTTGAATCTCTCAGAGACTGGTTCGAGGTTGATGAAAGCCGCGAACAGTACATAAAAGAAAGTGCCGATCGTATATTTATTGCGTCAAAAGAAAATGACGAATATGTTGGCTTCCTGTGCCTGAAAGAAACAGGAAAGGATACCGTGGAACTGGCTGTTATGGGTGTGCTGAAAGAGTATCACCGCAAAGGCATTGGTCGCCAGCTCTTTGAAAAGGCAAAGTCTATTTCCGTATCAGAAGGATATTCATTTATGCAGGTGAAAACTGTTCAAATGGGAAAGTATCCTGACTACGACAAAACTAATCTTTTCTATCTTGGCTGCGGTTTTAAAGAGTTCGAGGTATTCCCAGAATACTGGGACGAGGATAATCCCTGTCAGATATATGTAATGTCACTGAGGTAACACCCCCAAACTTGATAAATGAAAGGTTACACATATGATCTTATCCGATAAAACTATATTAAAAATGCTAAAGGAAAAATCACTCGTTATTGAACCTATAACCAACGTGCAGATACAGCCTGCAAGCGTTGACGTCAGACTTGGTAATACTTTTAGCATCGTTGAGGATACTCCTACAGGTATAATAAGCCTTAGCAGTGAAATAAAGTACAAAACCATTACTGCTGAAAAGTATCTTTTACTACCTGGACAGTTCGTACTTGCCACAACAATGGAATACTTCGAGCTACCAAATGATCTTACTGCCTTTGTTGAGGGAAGAAGCTCCCTCGGCCGTATGGGCTTGTTTATTCAAAACGCAGGTTGGGTGGATCCTGGCTTTAGAGGAGAAATAACACTGGAACTTTTCAATGCCAACCGTTGCGCTATAGAACTGCAATGCGGCAGAAGAGTTGGACAGCTTGTATTTGCCCAAATGGATGACTCTGCTCTAAATCCTTATAACGGAAAGTATCAGGGACAAAAAGGCGCTACAGGTTCGAAGGTATTCATGGATATGGATAATGTCGGATAAGAACAATATATAAATAGCATATAATTACATGTATAATAAATGGGGAACAGTTTAAAAAAGAATATTTATTTCAGTTCTTTTGTTTTGAACAAATTTAGTTATTTTTAAGTGTTCAAAATCTGCTATTAATAATACTTGAATCATTTAATGCTTCATAAAAGCGTTACCTATATTAATAAACTGGAGGTCTTTCAATGAGCTTTTCTCCTAAAGAGATACTTAAATTCGTTGAAGAGAATGACGTAAAATTTATAAGACTAACTTTTTGCGACATGTTCGGCAGTCTAAAAAACGTGGCTATAATGCCTAACGAGCTGCCTAGAGCATTTGAATACGGTATTCCATTTGACGCTTCTTGTATCGCCGAGGGTTGCTCCGATCTTCTCCTCGTTCCCGATATCTCTACTCTTTCTGTTCTTCCATGGAGACCAAAGTCGGGAAGAGTTGTCCGCTTCTTCTGCTCGCTAAAAAATACAGATGGAAGCGACTACGTTGGTGATATGCGTTCAGAGCTGACTAACTACATAAACCAACTCAGACTTGATGGCTATTCATGCGAAATGGGAACAAAATGCGAGTTTTATCTCTTTGAGCTTGACGAGCGTGGCGAGCCTACCAAAACTCCACATGATCACGGTGGTTACCTCGATGTTGCTCCACTTGACAAGTGTGAGAATGCAAGACGAGAAATATGTCTCTCACTTGAGGAGATGGGCATGAGTCCAAAAAGCTCATGTCATAAGCATGGTCCTGCACAGAACGAAATAGAGTTCCGCGAAAGTGAACCAATAACAGCGGCAGACAATATGGTTCACTATAAGACTGTTGTTAAATCTATAGCCGCTCAAAATGGCCTTTTCGCATCGTTTATGCCGAAACCCATTCCAGATGAACACGGAAGTGCCTTAAGTATTTCTATCAGCATAAAAAAGGGTGGCGAAAACATTTTCGGCACCGATATCAATGCTATGCCCCATGAAGGAAAATGCTTCATATCAGGAGTTCTTAGTAAAATAAGGGAGATAACCGCTTTTCTAAATTGTACTACTAATTCATATAAACGCTTTGGTATCGGTTATGCACCGAAATATGTTAACTGGTCCGCAGAGAACTGCGCTCAACTTATCAGAGTTCCAAAACCAGTTGGTATTACTCCGCGAATGGAGATACGCTCCGCTGACGCTTGCTGTAATCCATATATCACATTCAAGCTCATTCTTGCAGCAGGTATAGGTGGTATCCAACGGAACGATTCTTCACTATTCGAGAGTGCAATGCACAGTGCTACAGCGGATTCGGTTTTTCAACCACTTCCGTCTTCTCTTGAAGAAGCTACTACTACCGCAAAGGCAAGCGATTTCGTTAAACAAACTCTTTCTCCCGAAATACTGAGTAATATATTCGCTCAGCTTGACAAACAGATACACGACTATGAAATCGCAGATGACAAGGATAAATTCGAGGAAACATCTTATTTCAAGTTCGTATGAGGTTTTAAATGGAAAGAGCACTTATTATTTCATCCAATAATGAAGTGACAGAGCTCGTTGAACTGCTGTTGCGTATAGAAAGTTGCGGAAGAATAGCTTCTGCTGCAAGTGGCAGCGAAGCACGCCGGCTTGTAAAAAATGAAACAGAACCAGAGCTAGTCATTATTAATACTCCCTTGCCCGATGAATTTGGGCAAGAGCTTGCGGAAATGATAGCAGAGTCCACCTCAGCAGGTATCATACTAATTTGTGGAAGCGACGTAGCAGACGATATCGCAGATAAAGTTTCTGACAGTGGCATTAATGTTATTACCAAACCAATTACAAGGGAAATCCTGCAAAGGAATATTCGCCTTATCCTCGCAGCAAGAGTTCGTATGTCTGGAGTTAAAAAGGAAAGTTCTACTATTCTCGGGCGTATCGAGGAAATGCGTACCATCAACCGCGCCAAAACCACTCTCATGAAATATCTTAAATTCACAGAACCTCAGGCTCATAAATATATCGAAAAACAAGCAATGAATAACCGTCAGACTCGTCTTGAAGTAGCGCAGAGGATACTAGCTCAATATGAATGAATAAAACGTAAGCGCCAACCAACCCCAGCCCAACTGTTTACGATAATAAGCACAAAAAGCTCCGCAGTTGCGGAGCTTTTCTTGATATTGGTCAGGAATACTTGGCACTTACCATTTATCATTACGTTTGAGAGCGCCATCATGCAAATAACAACATAGGAAACGCTATTTTTAATAGCACGGAAAGGTACGCTGCTTTAGATTTTTGTTCTTTATTTGTTATTTACTGTGAAAAAAAGCCACAAAAAATCAGTTGAAATGAGTTTAAAAGGGTTTAAACAACTTGCTTCTGAAACGACGTAATACAGGCGATTACTTGAAATAACGCATAATTACAAAAGGTTCTGGAGGCCTCTTCAATTCCCCTCGCTTCCACCATTTGAAAAATCCCTATACGCCGCAGAAAACGCGATATATAGGAATTTTTCTTTAGTTGTTACGTATAAGTTTTTATACCTCGTGTCAAAGATTTTAGCCCGAATATTTGACACGTTTGACTCAAATTTGACACGAAATTTGACACGAAATCAAACCGGCAGGAGAGTTGGTCATTTCTTTGTATCATTAAATGAATCAATTATGTCGTTGAAAAATGAGTCGATTTTATCGTCAACTGCTTCTCTTTCGGCAGTAAAAGTGTGCTGATATAACATGTATTGTAAGCTCCACTCATTTGAGTGGAGCTTCTTCATTATCAGCTCTGCTTGTTGCTATGCAGAGTTTGCTTGAAAGTACAAGGCTGTATAAGCCAGACTCGTTAATAAAAATTGCCGAACGATTCTAAGCTGACAGAACAATTAGTTCTGTCAGCTTAACACAAATAGAATTGCCCACTAAGCTTCTTCGCGTTGAAAGCATACTATTCTGTTTTGATGATTTCGGTTCTTTTCAGCGTTGAGGGCAGAAGAACGTAGTCTGCATAGTATATGGAGTACTTTTTCAGCATTTTGTCAGCCTTTACCGTTATAGTAATAGTGCCATGAGGTTGGTATCCCATATGGCAAAGAATGGGATATTCAGCTTCAAGCATGAATAGCTTTTTCATATTCAAACTTTGAAATGCTTGCGGCAAGTCCTCAGCGTACTTCAATATGCTTGAAGCATCGTGAACTTGTAGATTATAGTCGCATTTTATTTCAGCATTTGGATTGCTTGAGGATATAACTACGTTTTCAATCCTACTTTCTGCAGAGTTATTGTAGAGAATATACTCAAATGCAATATCATCATCGGACATACAATATGTTGTAAACACTTTTATTAAGGCAAGAACTCCAAGTTCAGGATTATAAAGCTCGGTGCCATTGGCTGTAAATACTTCAAGATATACTTCATCTGACCTCTTGTTATACTCGCTGTCCCAGTCGCCCATCCTGTATATTTTATTGATATTGACAGTATTGTTCTTTATCTCAACTTCGTAGGAGTACAATATCATTGGCGGAAACCAAATTGATGCATTATAAGGTTCTGGTATTGGTATCTCCTGAATAAAGAGAACCGAGTATTTCCCGTTGCTTTCAGGCCTGAAGGCATATGCTTCCTCTGCTTTGCAAGGACACAGGCTATTCGAGGACATAACGGCACATTCTTTATAATCAGTGATAAATTTCAGAACGCTGCCGTCAAGCTCGACTTTTATGCCGTCAAAGCTGACTGCGCCCATATATCCTGCGGTAAGATGAGGCGCATCTAAGTTTACGAGAGCTTTTTTCAGCATAACGAGGTCGAATACGTCAAGTCCTCCGTCCTTGCAAATATCAGCAAATTCCCAGGATATGATATCTGTATCTGTATAGCCGAGAAGGTATTTTTGAAGCTGTACCACATCTGCCACATTGAAGTTCCCGTCTGCGTTAAGATCGTTTTCGTTAAAATCGGTCACCTGAAGTGTCTCGGGCAATATTTTGTATCTGTCGTGATCGATGCGGTATAATGTAAAATCATCGCCTTCATGTTTTATCACTTTCAGTGTGCTCTTTTGTTCGCTTTCTTCATATGGGATCATGATTTCAGCAATGAACTCGGGAACAGGCAGAATATCCGATATCTCCTGAGTTTGGAAATATAGATTGCTTTTTCGGTTTATTATATCATAATTGCCGTAAAACAGAGCGTTCGGATCATTGGAGGTAATAATCAACGTTAAATCACATATCTCAAATCCGGTTGTGTTTACAAATTCATATACGAAAAAATAGTCCTCCTTTGGGAAAAAAGAATATATGACCGTCCGCATAAATATGTTATCCCTTTCAGATGATAATTTCGTTGTAACAGAGGTGCCATCACTTGAAAAAATGTTCAGTGATGAGCCATGCTGAGAGGTGGCATCGTTGTACTTGTACATACCGCTTATATCAACGACGTTATCTCGGACATCTATTTCGTATATGTAAAAATCATATGGAGGAATCCATATAGAACCATTATTATGGTATGCGGGTTCGTATGCCTCAACACCAAAATATATGACATATTTGCCGTTGCTTTCCGGCTTGAGACTGTAACCGGCTTCGGTGCCGTAAAGCTCGAATTTATCTTTTGATGCTATATTCCCACCTTCACAGTCGGTTATGAAGTTTATTCTGTCGTCCGTAAGCTCTACGGAGAAACCTTCAAAAGCACCTTCTGCCCCCATATCGCCTGCGGTAAGCACAGAAGAGACATCAGCAGAGCATACGGCGGGCATATATGAGGAAAAAGCGGATAACATACATAATGTCACTACTGCTGATGTTATAATGGATATCAGTTTTTTCATAAATATCACCCTTTCTGCAAGCTCTTGGTTTTATGGTTCGGATATACCTATCCATCTTCATAATAATACAAATTTTATCAGGTTTCAAGCTGGTTTTGGCATATTTACAAAAACTTTACAATGAAATACAGGTTCTCACTGCCAAACAGCGAGAACCTGTATTTCCATTCCTCTCAAACTACCAAATATCGAAGCCGACAGTTCTAGATTTCAGAGAGTATTCGTTAATCTTCTCTCTAATACCCTGAAACCTACTAAAAACGGTACAATACTCGTCAAAGCAGAGTAAAATGAGAACTTTGTAAAAGTCAACGTAAAAGATACGGGGAGCGGTATCTCGAAAGAGGATATACCTCATATCTGGGAACGCTATTACAATCAGTAATCTCGTCGTTATCAAGACCAAGCAGCTTTCTCTGTATTGCCAGAGCATCACCAACGGTCAGTCCGTCGCCATCCATATCTCCGTTGAACTTGCCCTGTTCGGTAAGATGATGTTCAGCCGTACCGTTTATGCCATACTTATTTGGATTTGCAAGAGCCTGCATTATCATGACTGCATCTGACAAATCAACTTGTCCGTCGCAGTTTGCATCACCTTTTAGTCTTTCTACAGGAGTTGATACATTTTCGCCGCCATAAGTCTCAGGATAAACAAGAGCAAAATCAGGATTGAGCTGAATGTAATTAAATGCAGCACGACGAAGGTCTGCTATCTTATCCTTTTTCAGCGCAGCGACACGTCCATAGTACGTATTTACATTCACCCCATTAGCTGCACACCATTCCCTGACCGACATATTACTGCTTTCGCATTCTGCGATCCACTCTGCCCATTCTCTGCGGCACAGTTCTATCTGAACTTCTTTTGCTGTTGGCATATTCATAGCTCCTTTCGGATATTTCCCTCTGGAACTATTTTAGCATTTATCTATTGCCACGAAAGTGCTGGGAATGGTTGGCGCTTACAATAAAACAATTACCCTCCACATCAGATTACAATCAAACTAGTGGAGGGTAATTATTTTATTATGATTTATCAAATATAAAACGCATAAGCCAATAACTGTTATATCCGCCCTTCGTGCACGTGTATATCATAAATGCTATAAATGCACCTGCAACCACTACAGTAACAATACATAGTAAAATAGGTATCTTTATAAGATACTTTTCGCGAAACTTCACTGAAATGATTATCGTTATTATTGCAAGCACAATCCCCTCGGCAGGGAATGCGAATACCCCAAGACCAAGAGCTACCACTGCCATTAGTATCAGCGGTATACTGAACCTTCTATCAGTCATTTTTATCACTCTCCCATAAAATAAACTCTTTATTGTTCACATCATCATAATAGAATATCTTTTCTATATTTTTTTCCTTAAGATTCTCAACAGTGCCAACCTGATATGCAAACGAGTAAAGATTTCCCATATCAACATATGAAAACCTCGATATTTTACGTTGCTTTAGCGTATATCCTATACCGTTTTTGCTGTTTTTGTCATAATCTTTATCATAGGTCAGATGATTACCATTGGTGTCACTGAACGTCGGGTATACCGAATCGAAGCTTGATGCTCCCCCCTTCACGCAAAGCATAAGCATACCGTCCACCTCCGAAACATACACATTGTTCGGGATGTCATACCTTTCTATGTCCATTGAACAGTCACTGTTTATAAGATAAAAAAGTGTTCCAAGCAATACAAAGACAAGCACAGTAGCACTTATAAGCACCACTACGAGCTTTTCAATACGCAAACGTTTCTTTATTCGTTTTAGTACCTCTGCATCCTTCTGAGGGCTTATACTTACATTTTTTCGTAGCTTTTCAAGCGTGGATTTGCAGCTTGTGCAGCCTTTGATATGCTCCTCCACTTCCTTTCTGCTCTCTTCGCTGCATACATCGTCTGCATACAGTGGAAGCAGATCCATTACTATATCGCAGTTTTTCATTTCTGTACCTCCAGTTCTTCTATTATTTTGAGTTTAGCGCGATGAAAGGACACTCGCGCCCAGCTCTCGGTCCTACCAAAGATATCACCTATCTGACGAAAACTGAGCTCACCGAAAACTCTAAGGGTGAATACCTCCTTGTAGGGCTCACTAAGGGTATGCAAAACACGATGAATCTCCATACTCTGCTCTCCGTCGGCAATAATATCCTCAAGCGAAGGTTTTGAGTCAGGAAATGTTTCAGGTATATACTCTCCTGTAGATCTCCTGAGTTTTTTGCTGTGGGTAAACAGTAGGTTTTTCGCTATCTGACACAGCCATACCCTTATATCACATTCTCCTCGAAAGCTGTCAACCGACTTCATAGCCCTAAAAAATGTCTCCTGCGTTATATCCTCGGCAAGATGCTCGTCTGCCGACAGTGATCTTATATAAAGGTATACATCATGAAAATAATCTTTGTAGAGCTCTTCGACTTTATCCAATCTTCTCACCGCCTT
>JAFZYX010000224.1 GCA_017616055.1 Ruminococcus sp. | reverse complement strand
GTTATCTGCGGATTGAGCTCAGGAATAACCAGTCCGCATAGAACTGCAAGTGCAGTCATTGTCAGCAGTGGAGTGCTTATCAGTCCTGAATTGACAGCCGCGTCACCTATAATAAGTCCGCTGATAATGCTGACAGCTCCGCCAACAGGTTTTGGCAGACGAACTCCTGCCTCGCGAATTATTTCATACATAAGCAAAGCAAAAAGAGCTTCAGTGACTATGGACAGAGGAGCTTTTTTCTCTGCGTCTACAAGAAGCATGAACAGTGTGCTGTTGAGAAGCTCAGGATGGTACATTACTATCGAAACATAGAATGACGGTAGCAGAACCGCCGCAAGAAAAGCAACATATTTCAACCAACGTATAAAGGTAGTGTAACAAGGCTTGAAAGCATAATCATCAAGGGTATGGAAGCTCTCACAGAACAGCCGCGGAACAATTATGGCATATGGCACTCCATCGACCAAAAGGGCAACTCTCCCCTCTATAAGCTTAGAGCATAGTACATCAGGTCGCTCGGTAGTTCCGGTAGAGTTGAATATCTCATAATTGCCGTTTTCAAGGAATGGACGCAGCTGTCCGGTTGTGAGCACTGCTTCAAGTTTCACATCGTTAAGTGAGTTTCTCACCTTTTCAACAAGTGACTTTGGAACACGGTCTTTCATGTAGCACAAACAAAGGTCAGTGAAGCTTTTGCTACCCTTTGTGAACAACTCCATAACAAGCTCGGGACTTTTTATGCGTCTACGTATCTGTGACATGTTAACGCGGACCGTTTCCGTAAATCCCTCATGAGCTCCCATTATATTGCCCTCTCCAGAAGGTTCTTCAATCCCCCTCGCCGCATACCCCTGAACTCCGAAAGCAAGAGCTCTTGTCATCCCCTCTGCAAGAAGCACTGCAAAGCCCGAGTTCATAAGCCTGAAAAGCGTATCATAGTCCCCGATTTCGGGACAATCTGTAGAGAGAATAAGCTCCTCATTGATATAATGAAATAGCTCTTCAGCGTTCTGCTTTTCTGGAATATCGGTGATAGGTTCAAAGATAAGTTCGGTTATGACAGACGTGGAAACCATACCTTCACAGCATAACAGTGCACAGTGTATCCCTCCTGTAACAAAGCGGTTTATGAGGACATCGGAAGATCCTCCCGAAATTCGGCGTATCTCCTTTATGCTACTGTCAAGAACAGGCAGAAGTTCTTTCTTTTCCATACATCTCACCTCAGCGTTAGTATACGCGAAAAATGTACAATTATACCTGTATGTGAGGTTATTATTCCCCTCAAAAAACAAACCGCCTGCACTGTGGATTGATATCCAACAATGCAGGCGGATTGATAGTTCCGAAAATCTTTATTCTATTGAAAAATCAGTATAGATAATCATATTATCAAAATCGCCTGTTCCTCTGAAATTCGTAAACTTCTTGCCAATACGATAATCACCCGAGCGTAACTTACCGTAAAGCCATTCCCAGTTCACGTCCCATTTGCTGGTATTTTCTTTAGGTATTTCCAATGCCTCCATAGTCCAGCCGAACTCGTCTTCATTAACGATATAATCGACGTCTTTCCATTTAGATTTATTCTTCTTTTGGACAACAAAGAAACTGCCTGTCTCCAGCTGAGCAACGTTTTCTCCTCCTGATTGAGAGCAAACAAGCGTTAAGCCACTTGATGTTACATTTTCAGCTTTTAATGTAATTCCCCAGTCGTACTGAACAGAGTTGTCAGCGGTATCGGCAGCCTCGTTATCACTGCTGCAGCCTGATAACGTAAACAAACATAACGATGCTAAAACTAATGCTGTGATTTTTTTCATATTGAAATACTCCTTTTCATGGTAGAAAACGGATGCTCGGAATGCACCCTTACAGTGGAACGACTATGACGTTTCATACTGTTTACTTCTTTATCTTCATCGAGATATCGAAGCACTTGACTGAATGCGTAAGAGCTCCAAGTGATATGATATCCACGCCTGTTTCGGCAACGGAGCGGATATTCTCGGCGGTGACATTTCCCGAAGCTTCCAGCATTGCTTTGCCGTCTGCTATAGCCACTGCCTGCTTCATCTCATCGCAGTTCATATTATCAAGCATGATTATCTCGACCTTATTCTCAAGAGCCTCGCGCAGCTCATCAAGGTTACGGACTTCAACCTCTATTTTTACGGTGTGTCCTATCTTCTCACGGAGCGCTGAAACTGCTGCTGTTATTCCGCCGTATGCGTCAATATGATTGTCCTTGAGCATAGCAGCGTCCGAGAGATTGAAGCGGTGATTTTTTCCGCCGCCAACGGTTACCGCATACTTCTGTATAGCACGAAGTCCTGGAAGAGTTTTTCTCGTATCCGTAACGGCTGCCTTTGTGCCCTTTACAAGCTCCACGCACTTGTTTGTGGCTGTTGCTATACCCGACATATGCTGCAAAAGGTTGAGGGCTGTTCTCTCGCCTTTGAGAAGAGTAAGGGTGCTTCCCTCCAACTCTGCAATGATATCGCCCTTTTTAACCTTAGTTCCGTCACTGAGAAGTATCCTGAATTCAACGTCGCCGCCAGCAAGGTCGAATACTCGCTTTGCCACCTCGATACCGCAGACAACTCCTGTATCTTTTGCAACGTAATAAGCAGAGCTCCTGTGCTCTGGAGGGATAAGATTATCCGCAGCAGCGTCTATATAGTTTATGTCCTCCATGAGGGCTGTAGTGATTATATTGTCAACATAGCATTGTAAAAGCTTCATAATAATTTTCCTTTCATTTCCCAAGGAGCCTTAGGAATATATCATCGAGCCTCTGCCATTCAACAGGCTTTTCTCTGTCCATTCCTTCAGCCTTGTGTTTAAGTTCTTCAAGCTGTGCGTCTATATATTCGTTAAGCTCATCTATACGATTTCCCTCCCCCATCTCGGGAGTATTCTTTTTTACCTCGAGCAGATTTTCGACAATAGGGCACAGTTCGTTTTCAAGCTCGGCTTCCATAAGCTCCGAAAACAGCATAGGCGGTGGAGCCCCTCTGTCGATTATCCATTTACAGGCAAGTATCGGACGCAAAACATAAAAATACTTTTTCAACTTGACCTTATTACCTTTGAGATATTCCCTGTAATTCATCCGTGCCATATTTAAATAATGATAAACTCCTGCCTTTGACATAAAGCAGTCGTTTATCACAGTACGCACAGTTTCCCACTCTTGAGAAGTCTTGTAAATAATGGGTGATCCGTTCCATTCAAAGAGAGTAGGGTTAGACTTGTGCAGAAGCTCAAGAGCTTTCTTTATATCCCAGCCGTTTATATCGTAAATGTCATTGAGTTCCCATTCTATTACATCGCGTGTCTTTTCCAACTTAAGGTAGTATTCAGTCGGGCGAATGTAAATGAATCTTACATCAAAATCGCTGTCGGGAGAAGCAAATCCCCACGACCTGCTGCCCGATTCTATACAGTGTATTATCCTGATGTTTTCCTTCTGCTCTATCTCACAGAGCTTGTTTTTAATCTCGCTTATTATTTCTTTTTCATTCATATATACACCTACCGAATTACACCGTAAGATCAATCCTAATCTATTGTAGTGTTTACCGAATACGAACCATTAGCTCGTAGGCTAACATTGTACGCCACTAAATAAGCTAACGGCTCAAAGCACAATTTTGCTCCGCAAAATCATGTTTTATATTTAGAGTCTATACACAGGAACTCCTCCAATGTAAGTCCCGAATCCGCGACCTCCTTTGCAAGCTCCCTGCCGAGATATCGGACATGCCACGACTCATACTGATAGCCTGTTATATCCTCCTTGCCGAGTGGATAACGTATGATAAAACCGTATTTCACACAGTTTGCAGCAAGCCATTTGGCTTCCTTTGTATTATTAAAGCTACTTCCTGCGTTGTTTATATCCATTGCGAGACCCGTCTGATGCTCCGAATGACCTGCCCTTGCGGAGTAAGTATCCGCAGCTGCCTTGCCGTCACGATTCACATAGCTGCTGTAAAGCTGTCCCTGATAAGTATACGATCGGAAGCCTGAAACTATACTGAGATATATGCCATCCTTTGCAGCGTCAGCCTTCATTGTATCGAAAGCGGACTGAGGCTCTGAAAGGATCTTTCCAGGATTATAATCTGCAGGCAGAGCGTAGGTCTTGTTTGCTATGAGTATGCCGTTCACGTAGGTTATGCCGTCACGCACCTCTATCTCCTGACGAGTAAATTTTTCAGATGTACTATCGCTCCATGTCATGGTAAAGTGCATGGAATCATTGACATTTTTCTTACCTGATATTGAGTTATCTGTACTACCAATGTGAAATGTAATATTCTCTCCGTTGGGAGCATACTCAAAGCGGCTTACATTTCCGCTTTTGTCTGTGAGCTTTCCACTAAGGCCACTTATCTCAAAGGTGCGTCCCTGAGAAGTCACCCACCTGCCTGTAAGCAAATCTGTAATCTCTGTTTTACTGTCACAGAAGTACCTGAAAGTCTCAGTGCAGCCATTACACCATCTGAGTACAAAACTAAGTTCACTGTCCCATGTCACGAACGCAGACATTTCAGCTTTTCCAGATCTGAAAATCATAAGGTCTCCCTCATTTTCAACTGTGAAAAACTGTGATTTTCCAATGTTAGGGTCGACAATGCTGACTGTTCCACTGCCAAAGCTGAAGTAACGCTTTGATCCAGCGCAGTCGCCTATCCATGTACCTATGGGAAGTTTGTTTCTGCTTTCTAGTATTATGTCCTGCAAATCCGAAAGATCTGTGGAGTCCACAGCACCATCACCGTTTATATCCGCGGCTATGGTCTGTGTTTCATTCAGCCCATATCTGCCAAGCAGAAAGCTTCTGAAAACTACCATATCACTAACGGAGACCATGTCATCACGATTTATGTCACCTTTCAGCATTATTGGAGCGGCAAAAGTGGGATATGCAGTCGAAAAAGCTGCAATGCTGATCAATGCAGCAATAAAAGCTGCTTTATTAATAGTAGTCATACATATCCCTCCTGTCATATCAAACGATGTTTAAGTCATTTTACTGCATTACTTCGCCGAGAATTATATATGCAACTGTAACGATTGATTTAGCAAGAACAAAATCTGCGTCAACAAGGTAACCACCATTTATAAGATCCTCGCGGATTTCCTTTACACGCTTGAATCCATCTGCTGCCGCTTTCTTGTCTGGAATAACGAAATAGCAGTTCTGCAGTATCTTTCTTGTTTCCGTACGAACTCCCTTTGGAATCTTGGGACTACCAATATGCGCGTCGAACTGCGCCTCCTCGAAATCCTTTGGAGCATCAGCAAGCTTTGAAGCTATATTATTTGCTGCATGACGCGAGAAAACAAGAGCTTCAAGGAGCGAATTGCTCGCAAGACGGTTACTGCCATGAACTCCAGTATGTGAACATTCTCCACAAGCATAAAGATTCGGCAGACTAGTTTCGGAGTTATTGTCAACATCTATACCACCCATAAGGTAGTGCTGACACGGAAATATCGGCACAGGCTCCTTAGTGAGATCATAGCCCTGCTCGAGAAGATTCTTGTAAATCATAGGGAATCTTTTCTTCAGGAATTCGCTGTCCTTGTAGCTTATATCGAGATAGAAGTCCGTAGAGTTCTGCTTTCTCGATTCTAGAACTATTGCGTGTGACACGACATCTCTTGGAGCAAGCTCAAGACGCTCATCATAGTTATGCATGAAACGCTCCTTCTTGCAATTGAGAAGATAAGCTCCCTCACCACGTACAGCTTCAGAGATAAGGAAACACTCGCGAGTAGCGCGATTGTTAAAGGCTGTTGGATGGAACTGCACATAACTAAGATTCTTTATCTTTGCGCCCATTTCGTATGCAAAGGTAATACCATCACCAGTTGCGATAGCGGAATTTGTAGTAAACTGATAAACTCTTCCGATACCGCCTGTAGCAAGTATCATAAAGTGGCAGTTACAGGTCTCATAACTATCATCAGGAAGCTTGAGAAACGCGGAATATCCTGTACTTGTCTGCTTAACAGCACACATGATAGTATTTTCCATAATAGTAACGTTACTGAGTTTTTGAACGTTTTCAAGTAGAGTGGAAGTTATCTCCTTTCCAGTAGCATCTGCATGATGGAAGATACGATGATGGCTGTGACCTCCCTCAAGGGTGCGATGATAGGTTCCGTCAGGGTTCTTGTCAAATTCAACACCAAGCTTAATGATATTCTCAATATCATGTGCAGCTTCACTTACGAGGGTGTGAACAGCTTCAACGTTATTCT
The DNA here is from genome assembly GCA_017616055.1 of Ruminococcus sp. Taxonomy (GTDB): domain Bacteria; phylum Bacillota; class Clostridia; order Oscillospirales; family Ruminococcaceae; genus Ruminococcus. The sequence goes on along the minus strand of JAFZYX010000224.1, from coordinate 1,990 downwards.
TGAAACTTCCGGCAATGAGAGTATCGTTCTGGTGATACTGGATATTGTCTGTGGGGGAATTGTAAACTCCTGCGATACCGCCCTGTGCAAGAGACGAGTTGCAAAGCGGCAGGTCACGCTTGCATAGAATGAGTATATTTAACTCTTTAGGAAGATTGATAGCTGCGTAAAGTCCTGCTGCTCCGCAGCCTGCTATAATAACATCATAATTCTTCGACATGATAAAGGACCGTCCTTTACATAAAAATCTATACATAGTTATTATAGCACACTTACATCTGATTGTAAATGATTTTTTGCTTGGCTGAGAAGAAGTAATGGTTGAGTAATAAGTAATTATTGTATAAGTTGGTTTCACTCATTCTAAAAAATGTTAACAATAACATGTGCGTGGAATATCACTCCTGCAAAACATGTAAAGCAAAAAAGGCTGCCAAAGGCAGCCAATAAAAGCTATTTTTTCTTCCATTTGAGCAACACAAAGGCAGTAATACCTGTAAGAAGAGCTGTAAAACTAAGCGCCACCCATGTATAGTTGAAAGGTATATCATTAGTGTTTATACCGTAAAAAGCAAACATGATATTCGGTATCTGCAGGATTATAGTGACAATAGTCAATCGCCACATTACAGTATTCTGATTATTCGAGATTATCGACGAGAAACCATCCATCATACTGGACAAGATACCTGAATAAATGCTTGACATTTCAATTGCCTGCTTCATCTCTATAAGCACGTCCTCAAGAAGATCCTGATCCTCGTCGTAGAGCTTTATTACTCTGCCACGAAATATTTTCTCGATAGTCGCTTCATTTGCTTTAAGGGATGTTGAAAAATATACGAGTGATTTCTCCAATGCAAGAAGCTGCATGAGAAGTTCATTCTTCATTGCGTCGTGGAGTTCTTGCTCAGCTGCCGATGAAATCTTATCTATCTGTTTCAGATATGTAAGGAACAAAGCTGATATTCTCAGAAGCAACTGTAGCACAAACCTCGTCTTGAAATCAGGGCGTAGATTGCGTATACCGCCTCTTGTCGCCTCGTTAATTATCTGGGTTTCACGTATAGAGATAGTAAATACGTAATCTGACGTAACTATTATACCCATAGGCAGGGTATAGAAGTTCTTGGTCTTGTCGTCATCGATAGCAGAAACCGGCGTATCAATAATAACAAGGGTCTGATCGTCCTCGCGCTCGATACGCGATGACTCCTCCTCATCTATGGAGGACTTTACAAAGCCGCTGTCGAGGCCATAGTCCTCGATGAGCTCCTTTACCTCCTGTGGTGTAGGATCAACAACAGAGATCCAGCAGCCTACAATAGGAGCTTCACACTGTGTAAGCGTGCCTTTTTCGTAATTGTAAAAGCTTATCATGATATTCGCCATCCGCAACATGCGGAAAGGCTTGCTCCTTTCACCGAGATTCACTTCGGCAAAAGGACGAGAGCATTATCGTCTGCCAAAGCGTTGAATACTATTCAAATTCCCATAAGGGTCAGAACTCATAATGCACCTCCTGATTCATAATGCAGTATTATTATATCACACTTTCTGCACTGATTACAAGTATTTTTTCAAAAAAAATCAGCTGCCAGACATAATGTCTGACAGCTGCTAAATAATTCATATAATTCTACAATCAATCCTCGTCGCGCTTTCTTGAACGTGCTGCGAACGAACCAACTACTGCAAGGGCAATAACTGCAATAGCAGTTCCCATACCCTTAACGCCTGTCTTAGGCGAATTAGAATTGCTCTTTGTAGCAGTTCCGTTGGACTTTGTTGTAGTTGTCGTGGTCGTTGTGGATGTAGTTGTAGTTGTTGTCGGATCCGTTGTAGCCGTTGTAGCTTCTGTTGTGGTTGTTCTTGAAACAGCGCTACTGTCATCAGTTACTGTTGTTGTAGTAGCAGTTAACTCCTGACCCTTCTGATCCGTTGTCGTAGTAGTTGCAGTTGTTGTAGTTGTAGTTGTTGTAGTTGTAGT
>JAFZYX010000223.1 GCA_017616055.1 Ruminococcus sp. | reverse complement strand
TTTGCAAAATCACAATAGAAATTGATAAAAGAAGTGATATATTAGATTAGTTAGCTATAACTATTAATATGCATATTTTAATTTAGGAGTTGTTCTAATGGTAAACAATCTGCAAAACAGGCAGGAAGAGCAGGAGATCGATCTGCTTAAACTGCTTAAGGTTCTGCTCAGCAGGATTTGGATCATCATTGCTGCTGCTTTGGTCGGCGGTGTGGCATTCTTCCTGTTCACGTTCTTTTTCATTACTCCGAAGTATCAGTCGTCAGCACTGTTGTACGTAAACAACAATTCGCTGAACCTGGGTTCGACAAAGCTCAATATCTCTTCAGGTGATATCTCCGCTTCAAGCTCGCTCATCGATACATATGCGGTAATCCTCAAGAGCCGCACAACACTGGAGCAGGCTATCAAGGAGGGCGCTATCCCTTATAACTACGAGGAGCTCAGCAAGAAGGTTTCCGGTGGTGCTGAAGGAAAGACACCGGTATTCAAGATCACTGTTACTGATAGTAATCCCGAGATGGCAGCTCATATCTGCAACACGATCGTTGAGATCATGACAGATGAGAACTCCGGTATCTCGGCTATCGTTGAGGGTTCATCCGTAAACGTCATCGACTATGCGGTCGTTGCCACAAAGAAAACTTCTCCAAGTCTGTCTAAGAACTCGGCTATCGGTATGCTTTTAGGATTTGTTGTTGCGTGCGGCATCATCATACTGATCTCGCTCATGGATACGACGATCAGGGAAGAGGCTTACCTCATCGAGACATACAAGGATATCCCTGTACTTGCCAATATCCCGAACCTGTTAGCGGATACTTCAGGCGGATACTACGGCTACGGGAGCTCGTATGCCAGGGCCAGTGAGAAGGCAAAGAAAGACAGCGATAAGAAACCTGAAAAGGAAGGAGGTAAGTGATCATGGCAGATAAGAAGAAAGCAGCACTTAAGAGTACTGACGACAGTAACATCATCATCGGATCAAAGCTCAGCTTTGAAGGCCGTGAGGCTTATAACCTCCTTAGAACGAACCTGATGTTCTGCACTAAGCGTAACGACCGTAACGCAAGGGTTATCGGAATTACGAGTTCGGTACACGGCGAAGGTAAGTCACTTACCATAATCAATCTTGCATATTCGATTGCAGAGAGCGGAAGAAAGGTCATCTTAGTTGAGTGCGACCTGCGTCTCCCCACTTTAAGAAAGAAGCTTGGAATACCTAAAGCAGTTGGTGTTTCCAATTATCTGGCCGGAGACAGCAAAGAGAAGCCTATACTTCATAAAGATGTGCTTATCACAGGATTTGACTTCCTGCAGGCAGGCGATATCCCGCCGAATCCTTCAGAGCTTTTGGGCTCCAAGCAGTTTGCAAATCTCATCGATAACCTGGCTCAGGCTTATGATGTCGTGCTCATCGACCTGCCTCCTATAGGCGAGGTATCTGATGCGCTTGTTGCTTCAAGAGCAGCAGACGGCCTTGTACTTATCGTAAGAAACAACTATACGAACGTTTCTGATCTGGACTATGCATTAAGACAGTGTAAGCTCGTCAATGCAAAGGTCATCGGATTCATATATAACGATTCAGAGTCCAAGCTCGCCAAGTACAAGTACGGCTACGGTAAGAAGTACAAGTACGGCTATGCTGACGCTAACAGGAAGAGAAAGACACAGGATTGATGTTTGACGTCCACTGTCACATACTTCCCGGTATTGACGACGGCAGCCGCGATGTAGAGATGTCTCTTGAAATGCTCAGGCGTGAGACTGAGCAGGACATAGAGGGAGTGGTTTTCACTCCCCATTTCTATGCGGCGCAGAACGATCCCGAGACTTTCCTCAGAAGGCGCGACAGAGCCTTAAAGGAATTAGAGGCAAGCTTAAACGAGCTGCCCAAGATCCCCAAGTATACTGTAGGCTCTGAAGTCCACTACTTCAGGGGAATGAGCAGGGCGGACGGCCTTGAAGATCTTTGTATCGGCAATAGCGACTATATACTTATAGAGATGCCCTTCAGAGACTGGCAGCCTGTATTTGTTGATGAGATCGAAGAGATATCGACCGTGTTGGGGCTCAAGGTTATAATCGCTCATATAGAGAGATACTTCGATCAGGACAAGAAACTCGTTAAAAGGATAATCGAGAATCCGAATTTCCTGATACAGTGCAATGCCGAGTTCTTCTTGGAAAAGAAGACAGCCTCAAAAGCCGTAAAGTTCCTTAAGAAGGGCAAGATAGACCTTCTGGGATCTGACAGCCATAACTTAGATGACAGAAAGCCTAATCTGGCTGAAGCACTGGCGATAATAGAGAAATACGATAAGAAGGGCGCACTGGATCACATAAACCGGATGAGCCGGTCTATATTTGACCAGGCAATTTGAACTTCATTTATTTGTCAAATTCAACAAAAAATCTACGCTTAGTTACTGCAATTCGTTGCATCGGTTAGCGTACATTAACGTCCGTTAAGATATAATAACTAATGTCAAGGACCTGATTTTATCAGGTTGACATATTTTGGATTAGTGGTACTATAATTAATTTATTAGGGCGATCTGTCAAATTGCGTTTAGGTTTACAGGGAGAATTTGACACTTTGAAAAAGTTTAGATTTTTTCTTATAACTTTTGTTGTTTTGCTCTTGGTTTCCTTTATGAGCATTACTGTTCTTGCCGGCGGCAGTCCTACCACCGGTGTAATCGTTTATCAGAATAACGGCAGCAGTGAAGCTGATGATATTACCGGTCAGTTCGTGTGCAAGCCACTCGATGCCATGGATCTGAGTGACGTATCTGGTCTTCAATCCAAGATCAATAAGGTAAACAGTAAGCTTAAAGTCAGTGATTTCAACTTCAAGTCAGGCTATGATCTTGAATTGATGGGCGATGGCGGAACGAAGCCTTGGAAAGTCTGCCTTACTGACTACAAGGTTCCTTCCGGTTATGTCGGTATCGTTTTGCATAAGAACGGCAGTGATTACGATGTTGATGTTTTCCAGGGCAATGACAGTTACGGATATATCGAAGACATTACTTCTGCATCTCCGTTTTATGTTTATTCAGCAAAAGTAACTAATACCTCACAGGTTAGTGATCTTGCTCCGTTTTATGTTGCTTTAACCTCAGTGTTGCTCATTTCTTTCGGAGCATTCTTTGCACTCCGTGCTAAGAGTACAAACAAATAAACCGATAAATAAGACGAAAAACCGGTGGCGACTTAAACGAAGCCACCGTTTATATTGAAAGGATCTATGTATTATGACGATTAAAAAATCTGCAGTTATTATCGCAGGAGCGTTATTGCTGCTTTTGGGCTTTGGCGGAACTGCATTGTATTTTATTAAAAATTCTAACAGCAGAATCCCGGTTAGTTCTGAAACTGTAACTACCACAACTAATACCAGTGTTTCTGACAACACAACTGCTGTAAGTTCAACAAGTGAATCAGATACTTCAAATACCACGACAGACAGTGAAGCCACAACAGATACTGACAGCACATCTGATACTGAAGAAACTTCTGATACAGGCGAAACAACAGATACTGATGCCATCACTACCACTTCGAGTGCTTCCAAGAAGACTACAGAACTGAAAGTAGGCAATAAGAAATACAAGGTCCGTAAGAATATGGAGATCGTCTTGATCATGGGCATTGATGACCGTGGTACGATCAAGGATGACGGTAATACCATTCACAGTTCACAGGCTGACTGCTTGTATGTTTATGCCATTGATCACAATAAAAAGACTTTTCAGGCTCTTCAGATAAGCCGCGATACTGTTACCAGCGTCAGGGAAATATTCGGCCACGGATTTGAAGATGAATTTGCCAATATGCAGATCTGCCTTGCGCATTCCTATGGAAAGAACGAGAAGGCAAGATGTCTCAATACTGTTGAGGCTGTTAAGAAATATATGAGCAACACACGCATAGATCACTATATTTCTTACAAAATGGATGGAATCGCCACTTTAAACGATCAAGTTGGTGGCGTTACTATAAAGATGCCTGCAGGGCTCGAAAAGATTAATCCTGCCTTTAAGGCCGGTGAAAATGTTACGCTGAAAGGTAAGCAGGCAGAAGAATATCTTAGAGCAAGATTTTATCTTGATGACGATCACAATTCTGAACGTATGAAGCGTCAGGAAATCTACATGAAGGAATGGAAAAAGCAAGCTTTATCAAAGATGAATAATGATTCCGGTTTTGCAGCTAAGATGATAGTAGCTCTTTCAAATTATATGTACAGTGATATGTCAGCAAGTAAACTTTCAAGTCTTGCGAATAACCTTAAGAATTATAAAGATCTCGGAACACTTACACCAACAGGCAAGACACTTGAAGCCAATGGTAAAGACAGGCAGTTCAGGGAATTCTATGTAAATAAGGATGATCTCAAAAAGAAGGTCATAGAACTCTTCTATGAGCCGGCTTAAGCTAATCGAGCAGATTTAACAATATGAAGACATAAGTTTTGACCATATTAGTCAAATAATCATGCTAAATCTCTTTTATATTAATTATAATATGCTAAAATAATGCTGAGTTGCCCAAGGGCAACTCAGTTTTTCTATGCCCGAATGATCGTCGCCATGCGCGCGTCAGGAGGGCACGGATGTCGATTCGAAATGTGAAGCAATCGCTTCGCATGCGTAAGCATACACATTATTCTGAGAAAAGGAGGGGAAACGGCATGTATAAGAGAAATGCTCAGGGATGGTCTAAGCATATAGATTTCATGCTCATCGATGTAATCAGTCTTATGATCGCATATTTCATTTCCGTATATATCCGAATCGGTATTTGGGCATACGAATCCTCTCTTTACAGAATGATGGGAATCTCACTTATCTTAGTTGACGTTATTGTTATCATGCTTAATAACACAATGCATGATGTCATAAAGCGCGGTTTCTTTACAGAATTGGCGTCTTCAATTAAGCATTGCTTTTTGGTTATAGCGTTAGAAACGGTTTATTTGTTTGCGACACAATCGGGAGACAGCTATTCCAGATTAGTAATCTTTATGCTTTTCTTCCTACACTTATTGTTTGGATTCTATTCAAGGCTCATGTGGAAGTTTATTATGCGAAAGACAAGCTTCCTTAGAACTAATAAGAGCAATCTCCTGGTAGTAGTAACTCCAGAATCAGCTGAAGAGATATTAAACAAACTCAGCAATGATACTCTTGCTGACTATATTATCACCGGTGTTGTCTTAACTGAAGTTGCTGAAAGCAAATCAATTGCAGGCTATCCCATAGTTGCAGATTTAGATAATGCGGCTGATTATATTGTCCGTGAGTGGGTCGATTCAGTTTATATAGATGCTCCGCTCACTGATGAGAGAGTAATCAAGTTAATGGACGACTGCTCGATCATGGCAGTCCCAACACACTATCACGTACCTAACATGAGCCGAAATGGTACAAAGCGTTTTTCTGAGAAGATGGGAGGAACAACAGTACTTACCACGTCTATTAGTTATGCGACACCGTTCCAACTTTTCATTAAACGTTGCTTTGATATTATAGCTGGACTTGTTGGTAGCTTATTTGCGTTACTGATAATGGCTATTGTGGGTCCAATCATAAAGAAACAGTCTCCTGGACCTATTCTATTTGCTCAAGAGAGAATTGGGAAGAACGGTAAGCACTTCAAGATGTATAAGATACGATCCATGTACATGGATGCAGAAGTACGCAAAAAAGATTTAATGGATCAGAACAGGATTAAAGATGGCATGATGTTCAAACTTGACTTTGATCCTAGAATCATTGGCAATAAAGTACTTGAAGATGGAACGCAGAAAACTGGAATTGGTGAATTCATAAGAAAGACTTCTTTAGATGAATTTCCTCAGTTCTTCAATGTTTTAGGCGGATCAATGTCAACCATTGGCACAAGACCTCCTACGATCGATGAATATGAGAAATACAAGTATCGTCACCGCGCAAGGATGTCGATTAAGCCTGGTGTAACCGGTATGTGGCAGGCAAGCGGCAGAAGTGAGATCACTGATTTCGAAGAAGTAGTCAGATTAGATACTGAATACATAATGAACTGGAGTCCGCTTCTTGATCTGAAATTGCTCTTTAAGACTATTGGAGTTGTTTTGACTAGGAAAGGTTCAATGTAAATAGATCCTCATATATAGATAGCTTGGAGTCAATTATATTTTTATTTTTTTGCTTTAGGTGGTCGTTCTGCGAGGTCAGTTATGTTGACAACATCTTTTCAGGTTATGCAAGACTAATATGAGCAGAAGCGGTGTTAAGCGTTTCTCAGAAAAATGGGCGGTACTACGTTTCTTACATCATCCATCAACTATGCAACACCTCTTCAGGCATTTGTTAAGAGAGTGTTTGTTATTTTTGCTGGACTAGTCGGAAGTATGATGGCATTACTGATAATGGCAATCGTGGG
>JAFZYX010000222.1 GCA_017616055.1 Ruminococcus sp. | reverse complement strand
TGTTCAAGGGTTTCACCTATCTCTGTAAAACCAGCGATGAGAGCATTATGTGCAAAGCCACTCCTGTAACGTGTTATGAGTATTCTATCACCGTTGATGACACCAACGATGACCGCAGGATTAATTCTCGGATAAACCTTATTTCCGCAGTTCATGCACACAAGAGCCCTTTCAGTGTCGTCACCCTCTGTTTTTCCTCCGCATTTTCCGCAGAATCTGTTATCATCATACCATTTTGCAAGATGAAAAGCTGTAAAAGCTGCAAAAAGATACTTTCCTCTGCACTTATCTCTTAGTTCACGGATGGTATAGTAACCCAAACTGCCATTTTTCACCTTTGAATCCTCATTTTTACGCACAAGGAAAAAGCTCTCATCATCGATTGCAAAAAGATATATAATCTCTGCATTGACTGAAACCTGCGAAACACGTGGAAATATCACGTCCCTGCCGCTTGTATCAGCAAGAATCCTGCCATCTTTAAAGCATACTGCAAAGCTTTTCTCCGGACATTCCGAGGGTGTTACCCTGCGAAAACTATTATCAAGCCTGCTTGGATAAATGTCCTGTATCATTTTAATTGCTCCTTTTCATTATATCATTTTAATTATACAATATGAGCAGCATAACGTCAAGCACCTATAATGCTTGAATTGTTAACATTTATATGTTATAATTATACTATAAACACTTACCAGGAGGTATTTCCCTTGCAACACAGTGGTACAAATACTATAAATACTCCAAGACTGTTATTACGAAGATTTGAAGAAAAGGACCTCGATGACATGCTTCGCAACTGGGTGGCAGACCCAGCAGTACAAACCGAATACGGAGAGCCTGTTTACTCAGATGCCACACAAGCAAAGGAACTTCTTGATAAATACATCATCGGATATGAAAGCAAAAGCTTCTATAGGTGGGCTGTCATTGAAAAGCAAAGTGGACAAAACATCGGGCAGATAGCTTTCTGCCGTGTATACGAGGATATCCAAACCGCAGAGATAGAATACTGTATAGGTTCAGCTTTTCAGGGACATGGCTATGCAGGTGAAGCTCTTTCCGCAGTTATTTCAGAGATATTCAAGACAACAGAGTTCTGCAGACTTGAAGCATATCACCGCGCTGAGAACCAAAAATCTGGACGAGTGCTTGAAAAGTCCGCGATGATAATAACAGATAACGTCGAACGTTTCAAAAGGCAGGGCATATTCCCTGAGGGCGAGGTGTGCTACTGCATAGAAAAAAACAGCTGAACAGGAGGTACGCCATGAAACTTAATTTCACAAAGCTTAAGACCAAAAGTCCTGATTTTCGTAAGATTAAGCAGCTTTACATGAGAGCATTCCCAGACGATGAGCGTGCTCCCTTCCTCATGCTTGTTCTTAAAGCAAAGAAAAAAAACGTGGATTTCTGGTCCATACACTGTAATGACGAATGGGCAGGAATGCTGTATATCGTAAACTACCGTGACCTTTCTTACGTATTTTACCTTGCAGTTTCCGAGGAATGCCGCGGAAAAGGCATCGGCAGCGCAATATTGCAGAATGCCAAGAAGATATACAAAGGACGAAGGCTTTTCCTTGCTATCGAGCAGCTTGAGGAGTCTTCTGAGAACTACGATGAAAGAATCAAACGAAGAAATTTCTATATAAGGAACGGCTTCAAGGAACTCCACAAGAAACTCCGCGAAGGAAAGGTAACATATGAGATACTGGGCACAGGCGGAGACGTTGAGGGCTCGGAATATGTAGCTCTTATGAAATCATATGCAGGCAGTATTCTCTCAAAGCTTTTTACAATGGAATTTGTTGACTGAATGTTCTATAACAGCAATCCCCGAAGCACAATCAAATCCAATGTGCTTCGGGGATTTTTGACTTACTTTACATGATAAAACATTTTCAGCCTCTTTGCTTCATTAAAATCAAAGCCGAATTTCTCATAGAAAGGTATCTTATCAGGCACAGCACAAAGCTCAACAAAGATATCTGTACCACTGACTCCATTGTCTTGTACATATTCAAGAAGCTCCTCAATCAACATGCGTCCTATTCCTCTGCTTTGATATTCCGGCCGGACAATTACATCCTTGATATAATAATCAAGTCCCTTATCGCCGATAACCCGCGCCATAGCCACTATCTTGTCGCCATCGAAAACTGATACCCTGAACAGTGTGTTTTCCATAGCAAGCCTTGTCTGTTCCAGAGATGGTCCCTGTCCCCAAACAGTTTCCCACAGTTCTATAAATTCCTCTGCTTTAAGTTCGTTGTGCTTTATAACAAGTCCTTCCATTATAAATCCTCCTTCAGTTTTTTGATTATTATAGCACTTAAGCCTGTATATTTCTTTTGCAATTGTAGAAAGGATTCGGAAATATAACACTTATAACTTCGCTGATGCATTGTTAATTTTGCTAGATTGCGGGAAATCCTGCTTCAATCAAACAGTTTCTATCTGCATCAGTATGTTTCTTATATTGAATACCGTTCATATCAGCGCCGATTTTGATTTCAACTTCTTCCGGTACCATATAATAATAAAAATGAATTTTGGATTGAACTTTGCCAGTTTCATACATATAACGTTCAATCCTAAGAAACACAATAATTATTAATTATTATTGTGTTGATGCAAATAATCGTTAGCATACTCAATTTCGTAATCATTTTCTGAATCACTAAATATCTTCATAGCCGCATCATAATCTACAGGTATCCGTAAATCAAAACCAACTCTTGCCTGACGGTCTGCAGTTACTTCAAGGATATCATTATTCTCATCAAGGGAGTAAATTATGGGATAATACACCTCAAATATATCATCTGAAAGGTAACATATCCCACCTGTTGTCTGTACAGAATTAGAAGAAGAAGTGATTCCCATTACAGTTACATTTGGACATTGAGACAACAGATGCGTGAGATCATCACCCGCGCTGACAGCAGCATCATTAACAATCACTGCAACAGATAATTCCTTCCATTTTCCTTCATCAAAAGTATGAAATGTATTCATCGGTATGATATGACCATATCTTTCAATGGCTGATTTATTTGTCAGTTTTCTGTCAGCGAACAAGGACGCCACTGCATTGCC
>JAFZYX010000221.1 GCA_017616055.1 Ruminococcus sp. | reverse complement strand
TGTCTGTAACTTCTTGCCATAACAAAACCTCCTATGGTTTCTATTATACCATAGGAGGTCTTTTTTGTCATTGTACGTTTTTTATGGTTCGGTTCACTTTTATCGTTGATATATTCCTTGTTTTCTCCCCCAATTTATGTTATAATAACATTTGAATACTATTTTTCGAGGTGTGCCATGAACAAGATATATATAGTTGAAGACGATAAATCTATACGCGAGGAGCTTGCTGAACTCCTGCGCAATTCAGGATATGAAGCCGAATATCTTACTGACTTCTCAAATTCAAAGGCAGACATTCTTTCTGCCCACCCAGATCTTATTCTAATGGATATAAATATCCCCAACCTAAACGGAGAACAACTCCTTAAAGAGATACGCAACGAAAGCGATATTCCTATTATAATGGTAACAAGCCGAACCTCTGAGACAGATGAGGTTCTTTCCATGAGCTACGGCGCTGACGACTATATTACAAAGCCTTATAATCCAACAATACTGCTACTGCGTATATCAGCCGTGCTGAAACGATCCGCTGGAAGCTCCTCAGTACAGACCTACAACGGTCTTCAGGTCAATGATGCAAAAGGAAGCCTTACCGATGGCACCCATGAGCTTATTCTCACCAAGAACGAAATGATAATTTTTCGCCTTATGCTTGACAGACAGGGCTCTATAGTCACTCGTGACGATCTCATGACTGCACTATGGGATAACGATGAATTTGTCAACGACAATGCCCTCACTGTTAATATCAGCCGTTTGCGCTCAAAGCTTGCGGAACTTGGTTGCGAGGATGCTATTGAAACGCGCAAGAAACAGGGGTACGTACTGAAATGAAACTACTAAGATATATCAGAGACAGGCTTTGGTTTTACATTATTGCCGCCATTTCATTCGGTCTTGTTCTTCTGTTTCTGACAGCATACAGGGTAAGCAGTCAACTTATTGCCTTTATAAGTGCAATATTATTAATGTTCATCATCTTTGAAGAACTAGTAGGATTTCTGCGTAAAAACCGATTCTACAGCGATATGCAGCAAAAACTTGACGGACTCGATCAGAAATATCTTATACATGAAATGATAAACAAGCCATCCTTCTTAGAGGGTGAGATACTCTATGAAACGCTTTGTGACGCAAACAAGTCTATGTTTGAAAAAGTCGCGGAGTACAGGAGATGCTCCGCAGACTTCCGTGATTTTATAGAAATGTGGGTGCACGAAGTTAAGTTACCCGTAGCGAGCCTTCAACTCATGGCGCACAATCATAAAGACGAATTTGGCGAAAAGTACATCGAGCAGCTCCGCAGGATAGATGGCTATACAGATCAGGTCCTCTATTATGCACGTTCTGAAAACGCCGAAAAAGACTATATTATAAAAGAGATATCCCTGAAACGTACGGTTGCAAATGTTGCGATAAAAAATCGTGAAGCCCTGCAGCTTGCAGGAGCTTCAATAGAGACCGATGGACTTGACTTAAAGGTCATGACTGACGGGAAATGGTTGGAATTTATGCTCGGACAGTTTATGGCTAATAGCCTCAAATACACAGTTGAAAATCGTGAGCCCGTCATACGCATTTATGCAAAGGAACAGAAGGACAGCATTCTCCTGCACTTCCGCGACAACGGTGCAGGTATCCCCGTAAACGATATACCAAGGATTTTCGATAAGAGCTTTACAGGCGATAACGGTCATACCTATGCAAAATCTACAGGTATGGGGCTTTACATAGTAAAGAGCCTCTGTAATAGGCTTGGTCATGGCATTTCTGCCGCTTCCGAGTACGGAAGCTTCACAGAGCTTACCATTACCTTTGCAAAGAACAAATATTATCGTATGACCGAATAATAATATATGCCAAAGAACTTCGCATACCAAAGTTGAAGTATGTCATGTTTTTCGTAGAAAGTCTTGATCCTATGTTCTTCAAACATCTCCCTGTACTGCAGAAAGTCACCGTCCTTTCATTCAAAAGATTACGGATATTACGGGCGCACAATGTGCGCCCGTAATAATAAATAAATGATATGTGCAACATTACAGAACTGTAATATTGCGTAATGTTAAAAACACGACCAAAGGGAGTGTACGATGTATAATAAGATCATGGAAACGGGAACAACTCCCGAATAGAAATAACGGAACTGAAAGGAAATGATCTTATGAAAAATCTTACTTCAAAAATTATCAGAGCAATCTACATTCTTAGCAGTATATTAATGTTGACATTTGGTGTTGCGGTAATATATGAGATAATCAGTGCAAAAGCAGCAACAGATCCGTACAATCACCTGATAGAAGGACTCTTCTGGAGTGCATTTTCTGTATATCATCTGTGCCATTGGTACATTATAAAGCACAATAACATAATAAAAACATATTAAGGAGAGAATAAAATGGCTTTATTAAGACTGAATAATATCGAAAAATACTACGGAAACAGATCAAATCTTACAAAAGCTGTGGATGATATCTCCTTTTCAGTTGAAAAAGGCGAGTTCACCGCTATAATGGGTGCTTCAGGCAGCGGCAAGACCACTCTTCTCAACTGTATATCCACTATTGACCGTGTTACCGCAGGTCATATCTTCCTTGAGGATACAGACATCACAACCCTCAAGGGCAAGGAGTTAAACAAGTTCCGTCGTGAAAAACTGGGCTTTATCTTCCAGGACTTCAACCTTATGGACACCCTTACAGCCTATGAGAATATCGCTCTTGCACTTTCCATCCAGAAACGCCCTGCAAAAGAGGTAGACAAGGCTGTAAAGACTGTTGCAGAACAGCTTGGCATTACCGAAGTTCTCAACAAGTATCCATACCAGATGTCAGGCGGACAGAAACAGAGAGTTGCTTCTGCAAGAGCTATAATCACTGAACCCAAGCTCATACTTGCAGATGAACCTACAGGTGCTCTTGACTCAAAATCATCAAAATTGCTCCTGGAGCGCTTTAACTACCTGAACAAAGAACAGAACGCTACTATTATAATGGTAACTCATGATTCATTTACTGCAAGCTATGCTTCAAGAGTGATATTCATAAAGGACGGAAAACTCTTTAATGAGCTTATACGCGGGAACGACAGCCGCAAGGAGTTCTTTGACAAGATAATCAATGTGGTTACTCTTCTGGGAGGTGACGTGAGCGATGCTCTTTAAGATATCTCTCAGCAATATCCGAAAAAGCCTCAAGGACTATGCCATATACTTCTTCACACTCATACTCGGCGTTGCTATATTCTACGTTTTCAATGCTATCGAAACTCAGACAGCTTTCATTAAGATGAACGAAGCTCAGCGAAATATAATAGATATACTAATAAAGTCTGTATCTGGTGTAAGTGTTTTCGTTGCTGTAGTTCTCGGACTCCTCATCGTTTATGCCAGCCGCTTCCTTATGAAGCGCAGGAACAAGGAATTCGCACTGTATATGATGCTTGGAATGAGCAAGTGGAGAATATCTGCTCTTCTGCTCTGCGAAACTGTTATTATAGGTATCGGATCTCTTGTTGTGGGACTTCTCATAGGTGTGGGTCTTTCACAGGTAATGAGTGCAGTAGTTGCAAATATGTTTGAAGCCGACATGAACGACTATAAATTCACGATATCGTCTTCCGCTATCACAAAAACTATCATATACTTCAGCATAATGTACATTGTTGTTATGCTAAGAAGCGGCGTTGTAATCAGCAAATGCAGGCTTATAACACTAATGAACTCTGAGAGGCGCTCAGAAAAGATTACCATGAAAAATCCATGGCTGTGCGTGATAGTATTCCTTATCTCCGCAATAGCTCTCGGCTGGGCTTATTACACAGTTGGCTGGAACTTTGCAAACCTAAGTTTAAGGAAAATAGGCATCTCTATGCTGATTGGCTGTATTTCCACATATTTCATTTTCTGGTCGGTAGCGGGAATGCTCCTGAGAGTAGTAATGTCAGCAAAGGGCATATATTACCGTGGGCTTAACAGTTTTACTTTTCGTCAGATTAGCAGCAAAGTTAATACCACAGTTGCTTCAATGACTGTTATCTGTCTTATGCTATTCGTAACCATATGCACCCTTTCAACTGCGTTCGTTATCAGGAATTCCCTTAATAAGAGCGTTGAGGAAAATTTCCCCGTTGATTTTTGCGGCTATTTCTCTCTTAATGCAAGTGACAGTGATAGCGAGTATCTGTACAAAGGCGGCGATATTGATGAAGTCTATGCGCAGCAGAACATGAGCATTTACGACGATTTCAAAGAATATTACCATTTCCATGATTATACTGAAGAAAACTATACATTTGACAGCTTGATCGGAGACAAGAAAGAAGAATTTCTTGGAGATTCAATGTCCATATATTCTTTGATGAACTTTGACATATCTTTCTTAAAGCTCAGCGACTACAATGCTCTGATGAAGTTATACGGTAAAAAACAGATAGAGCTTTCCAATGGTGAGTACGCTATATGCACAAATATTTCGGGAATGCCTGAGATATATAATAAGTTCCTTCAGGACAGCCCCGAGATAACAGTTATGGGAAAAACTTTCAAACCGAGATCAGCAAAATGTATAGAAAGCTTTGTTTATCCTGATATGCAGGAATCAAATATCGGTACTATCATAGTTCCAGATAATGATGTTTCAGAAGAGTACCGTGGAACTGATTACTTCATCGGTAACTATGAAGCTAATGATAAAAAAGGCAAAGAAGCCGCAGAAGAAACTGCAAGAAGCCACTGGAACAATGCGATTAGTGGCATAGAGGAAGACTTTAGAAGCGGATTTGATACTAGAATAGAAGCCTCTAGTAATGCCATAGGCATAGGTGCTATAGTTACATTTCTCGGACTTTACATTGGCTTTATTTTCCTTGTATCCTGCGGCACTATACTTGCACTTAAAGAGCTCTCCGAGAGTGCTGACAGCCTGCCAAGATATACAATGCTCCGCAAACTTGGCGTTGAGGAAAAGGAAATAACAAAGTCGATCTTTCTACAGTCTGGAATATTCTTCCTACTTCCACTGCTGCTGGCTTGTCTACACTCATATGTTGGTATGAAATTTGGAATGCTCGGTCTAGACATGGTAGTAGGCGGCGAATACACAAAAACTGTTCTCTTTACAGCAACCGTTCTCATAGTAATATATGGTGGTTACTTCCTACTTACCTTCCTCGGAAGCAAGGCAATCGTCAAAGAACAAAAGTAAGATTTTCATGATATAGTTTTATAAGGCTGATGGGAACGTCAGCCTTATTTGATTGAATAAGCAGTAAGATATGAGCATTTTTGAAAAACGGAAAAAACGTCTGTAAAAAACTAAGATCAAATGATATTACCGTTTAATAGAAAAAGCAATTTTTCTTTGTCGCAATATACAAATCACCACTAATATTTTTGTGAATCTATTACTAATTTCTCATTCTGCTCAATCATTTTCTCCATAGCTTGCAGGAATATATATAATACGACAAATTTTTACTCTCTGTTGGAAATCTCTTGAAAACAGCTATTATTAGTAGTATAATAGTAGCGTTGCGTGTTTTTTTAGAGATAATATTGAGAAAGAGGTTAGTCATATGGCAGAAAGAGCATTAAAACCAACTGAAGAAAAGCTAAAGCCAAAGCTTTTCTCGGTCATGAAAACCTATACAAAGGAACAGTTCGTAAAGGACGTGATTTCGGGCATAATCGTCGCTATCATCGCGCTGCCGCTGTCTATCGCCCTTGCACTTGCTTCCGGAGTGGGTCCAGAACAAGGCCTTTATACAGCTATCATTGTAGGCTTTATTGTTTCGTTCTTAGGCGGAAGCCGCGTGCAGATTGCTGGTCCTACGGCAGCATTTGCAACAACTGTTGCAGCTATCGTCGCATCAGAAGGCATGGACGGACTTGCAATTTCCGCTATAATGGCGGGTATCATACTTATTGTAATGGGATTCTGTCGATTCGGAGTTCTAATTAAATACATACCAGGTACAATTACCACGGGATTCACCTTTGGTATAGCCGTGACTATCCTCCTCGGACAGATCAAGGACTTTCTGGGACTCACTTTCAAAAACAAGCCTATCGAGACAATCGACAAGGTAAAGGAGATCTTCACCTGCATCGATACTCTCAACTGGCAGGCACTCCTTATCGGTGTTATTTCCCTTGCGATACTTATTCTCTGGCCGAAAAAACTGGAGAAAATTCCTGCATCTCTTATCGCCGTAATCGTATGCTCAGCTGTCGTAAAGTTCTGCGATATCAAGGTAAATACTATCGGTGACCTCTATACCATATCAAATTCCCTACCGAAACTTACAGTTCCTGAAGTTACTTTCGAAAGAGTCAGAGCTCTTGTACCGAACGCTTTCACCATCGCCGTACTTGCTGCTGTTGAATCCTTGCTTTCCTGCGTTGTTGCAGATGGTATGATAGGCTCGAAGCACCGTTCAAATATGGAACTCGTTGCACAGGGAACTGCAAATATCGGATCTGCTTTCTTCGGTGGAATTCCAGCAACAGGCGCAATTGCACGTACTGCTGCTAACGTCAAGAACGGTGGACGTACTCCTGTTTCAGGCATGATACACTCAATAGTACTCGTTATCATACTTGTTGTGCTAATGCCTTATGCTTCACTTATTCCTATGCCAACTATTGCTGCTATACTATTCATCGTTGCTTACAATATGTGTGGCTGGAGAAATATAAGAAACACCGTAAAAACTGCTCCCAAAAGCGATATTGCAGTACTTTTTGTTACATTGATACTCACCGTCGTTTTCGACCTCGTTGTTGCTATCGGTGTTGGCATGGTCATGGCAGCTCTCCTCTTTATGAAGCGTATGGCAGACGTTACTGAAGCTCACGCTTGGAAAGACATTGACGACGAGGATACTGACCCCGACAATATCCTTCTCAAAAAGATACCAAAAAACACACGCGTATTCGAGATAAACGGTCCTATGTTCTTCGCTGCAACTGATAAGTACAAGTACGTACTTAGCGACAAGGACATCGACGTACTCTGCATAAGAATGAGAAATGTCCCTGCTATTGACGCTACCGGTGTTGAAGCTCTCATGCGTATCGTAAAAAGATGTCAGCGTCACAATGTCAAGGTTGTTTTCTCTCATGTTAATGAACAACCCATGAAGGTAATGACTAAAGCAGGCTTCATTGAAGAGGTCGGCAAGGAAAATTTCTGCGATCATATCGACACAGCTCTTCTCAGAGCGGAAGCCATTGAAAATGAGATTTCAAAAAAATCCAAAAATTGAAAAATAAAGCAAAGCAGGCGTAAAGATTTTTATGCCTGTTTTTAATAGTAAACCAAATGTTAATATGATATATATATTATCTATTTGTGTCATGTTGATTTTATCAGTAAAACACCAACATAACGTGCTATTCACACTTAATTTGCTTTTTTTATTCATTCTTTATCCTTTTATCAAGCATCATAAAAATGCTTCATAACCATCTTATACACGCCCTTGTTTTTCATATAAATGTTACAACTCCCTCGTTTTATCCACTTAATCTGCAAAAAATGAGTTGCTAAAAGGGACTAGTAAGTGATATTATATACACAGAGATTGGTAATATAGTTCCAGTCCTCAATAGTTGAAAGCTTTAGCTTTCTGCTAAAGCCTGCGAAGGCTTTTGAAAATCATCCTCATTGAACCGATGCCGAAGTTTCAGTGTTCTTCGGTATCGGGATTTTTTTACAAAAAAATCCCGACAAAGGAGAGAAAATCTCCCTTGTCGGTTTTTTCATATTATAAAGACCAAATAAACAACTTTTATATCACTATCTGAGTCCAAGGAGCTTCTCCTGGATCCAAAGTGCATCATTTGTGGTAAGACCCTCAGTACCATTAACGTCTGCATTTATCTTACCCTGCTCTGTAAGAGCGTGTGCGTCTGTACCGCCAACTCCGTACTTGTCAGGATTTGCAAGTGCCTGCATGATGAGGACTGCGTCGCCCATGTCAAGTCCGCCGTCGTTGTTAGCATCGCCCCAGAGTGTTACAGCCAACTTAGGTGCAGTTGTAGTTGTTGTGGTGGTAGTTGTAGGCTG
>JAFZYX010000220.1 GCA_017616055.1 Ruminococcus sp. | reverse complement strand
CGAAAATATAGTATCATAAAGATGGTAAATTATATTGTATGGCTTATCATACATATTGGAGGTAAATTCTAATGTCTTTGAAACTCAACACCAAATATTTGAAGGACTTTGTGAATGCTGATGAAATGGTTGGCATTAAGGCACAGGTTGAAGCTGCTGCTAAGTCTCTTCAGGAAAAATCTGGTCTTGGCAATGATTTTTTAGGCTGGGTAGATCTTCCTACAGCCTATGATAAGGAGGAATTTGCACGCATCAAGGCTGCGGCTGAGAGAATAAAAGCAAATTCTGATATTCTTATCGTTATTGGTATTGGTGGTTCTTATCTTGGCGCAAGAGCTGCTATAGAGCTCCTTAAATCGCCCCTTTATAATAATATCAAGAAGGACACGCCTGATATCTTCTATGTAGGAAATAGTATCAATCCAGCATATCTTAATGAGATCATTGCTCTTTGTGAGGGCAAGGACTTTTCGGTAAATGTAATATCTAAGTCTGGTACTACTACAGAACCTGCGCTTGCTTTTAGAATCTTTAAGAAGATGGTAGAGGACAAGTACGGCAAGGAAGAAGCTAAGAACCGTATATTTGCAACAACTGATAAAGCAAGAGGAACTCTCAAGAATCTTTCTGATGCAGAAGGATATGAGACTTTTGTTATACCTGACGATGTAGGTGGACGTTTCTCAGTTCTTACAGCTGTAGGACTTCTTCCAATAGCTGTTGCAGGTTGTGATATAGATGCTCTTATGAAGGGAGCTGCAAAGGCACAGGCTGATTTCTGCGCTGATTTTGACAATAACGACTGTTATAAGTATGCAGCTCTTAGAAATATTCTTTATAGAAAAGGTAAGTCTGTAGAAATGCTTGTTTCATATGATCCAAGTTTTGTAATGATGTCTGAGTGGTACAAGCAGCTTTTCGGAGAAAGCGAAGGCAAGGATAATAAGGGTATATTCCCTTCAGCTGCTGTTTTCTCAACTGATTTACACTCAATGGGTCAGTATATCCAGGACGGTGCCAGAATACTTTTTGAAACCGTGGTAGATATTAAGAAGCCCAAGACAGACCTTTTCCTTGAGCCTGATGCTGAGAATCTTGATGGCCTTAACTTCTTAACAAATCAGAACATGTCAGTTGTTAATAGAAAGGCTTTTGAGGGAACGGTTCTTGCTCATACAGAGGGTGGAGTTCCGAATATCATCCTTGAACTTGAAGATACTACTGAGGAAAGCGTTGGATATATGATTTATTTCTTTGAGAAAGCATGTGCTATTTCAGGTTATGTTCTCGGAGTAAATCCATTCAACCAGCCTGGTGTTGAGAGCTATAAGTCTAATATGTTTGCACTTCTCGGTAAGCCTGGATATGAGGGTGCTAAGGCTGCTCTTGAAGCTAAACTTGGCTGATAGCCTGTTTAGTTTTTAAACAAAATATAATACGTCACAAATGCCGCAAGGCACGGAAGGAGTAAATTATGATTAAGCTTATTACAGGAAAAAAAGGAACAGGTAAAACCAAGATACTCATCGATCAGATCAATGATGCTGTAAAGTCAACAAACGGTAATCTTGTATGTATCGAAAAAGGCGATAATATTAGACGCTCTATCAGCTTCAGAGTAAGATGGTGCGATACAGAAAGCTTTGCTATAGAAGGCGTTGATGCTTTTTATGGCTTTGTAGCTGGTATGCTTGCAGGTAACTACGATATCAAAGATGTTTTTGTTGATGGTATTCTTAAGATAGTTGGTCGTGATTACGATGCACTCGGCAGCCTATTTGAGAAACTTGACAAGCTCACTGGTGAAGAAGCTACAATTGTATTTACTGTGTCAGCTGATGTTTCAGAGCTTCCCGAGAGTGTTAAGCAGTTTATCAAGTAATTATTCGATGCAAAAATAAAATTTTACATTGAACTATTGACAGAATTTAGTGTTTGGTGTATAATATATTTTATAGTGCTCTGAAGGATTAAAATATGAAGATCAATTTAAAACAGATATTCAGTATAGTCGGTGAGAAAAAAGAATTTTCTTATGAGATTCCTGCAGAGGAGTTCAGTGAAATAAAAGGGTATACCTTTGATTCTCCTGTAAATATAAGCGGAAGGCTTCATAACAGAGCTGGAGTTGTTTACCTTGATTACTCTGTTGTTTTTAGGCTTCTTCTTATTTGTGACAGGTGTCTGAAAGAATTCACAAGGGATTATGACCTTTTTTTCGACCATATTGTTGTTCCTTATGTCAGCAATGAAGATAACGATGATTATATTGTTGCAGACGGTGAGAGCATTGATTTGAATGAAATTGCGCTGACTGATATGCTTCTCAGCCTGCCTACTAAGATACTTTGTAAGGATAATTGCAAAGGACTTTGTATGGTGTGCGGTTGTGATCTTAATGAGAAACAGTGCGATCATCTACATTAATTTGAGCTGTGAAGCTCTGTAAGGAGGTGCCAGAATGGCTGTACCGAAGAGAAAAACTTCCAAGGCAAGACGTGACAAGAGACGTTCTGCAGTATGGAAGCTTGAAGCACCCGCAATGTCAAAGTGCGACAACTGCGGCGCATATAAGGCTCCGCATAAGGTTTGCAAAAACTGCGGATTCTATAAGGGCGTTGAGGTCCTTAAGATCGACGCTGAATAATCGGCTTGATCCGATAAAAGAGAAGGAGAGGAGGAGTGAACCTTCTCT
>JAFZYX010000219.1 GCA_017616055.1 Ruminococcus sp. | reverse complement strand
GCTTAGTGGACTTCGCATAAAGGTATTCTTTAGCATCGTCAAGATTCAGCGTAAGGAGTGACTTATCAACCACTTGTTTACCACTTATTTGTACTAAAAACTGTCAAAAATTACTTGAAGCCACTAAAATTCAAATCACAGAAATTCGCTAAACACAGCCATTTTCGTTTTTTACTGAAAGTCACAAAAAGGCTCTTGCTCAATTCGAATCCCCTATGCTCCACCAAGACAAAAGGCTATAAATAGGCGTTTCTTCTTTACAAGGAAACGCTTATTTATTTAACTGAATACATTTAGGGCACTATGAGCGCACTATTGTGTAAAAAAGCAGGGACTTTCTATTATTGAAAGTCCCTTTTTCGTTATCCAGTATTTTGAATTTTATGTATAGTTTCTGCCTGCTCCGAGCTGCCTTTTTGAGTAATGAGCATTTCTTGTAAAACATGGGCGGCTGCTTCATCTGCTTCTGCTATGCAGTGTAAATACTGATTTGTAACTCTGAGGTCAGAATGACCTAAACTTCCCGATACTTGCTTGATGTTTATATCGCCTAATAATTGCAGTGTAGCTGATGTATGGCGTAAGGCGTGACATTTAAGGAATTTTCTGAACCAATGAGACGACGTTGCAGAGTGCATAATTGAGCCGTTCCATGTGGTAAAAATCCATTCATCACCTTCCCAAGCAGTACCGAGCCGCAGGCGTTCGCGTTCATTTTCAGCTTTTAATTGACGTATAAGCTCTATTGTATATTCATCAATTTTAACTGTTCTTACATCGTTATCCTTTGGCGGCTTCGTCATTATGGGTTCACCTTTGAGCTTATAGCCTGCTCTTTCAATAGTGATCTTGTTATTGATAAAATCAACGTCACTGAATTTAAGAGCTGTCAGTTCGCCTTCACGCGCTCCGCTCATTATTGCAAGGTATACGATAACCTTGTATGCAGATAAAGATAGCATTTCAAAAGTTTTGTGCTATAATTGCTATGTTTACGACTTTATCTCACTGCCGCCCCATTCAACAACTGTAAAGCCCTTTCTCTCAAAGGTCTCAAGCTGCTGCGGCTCAATATCCACTTTCTCTTCAAGGGGAACATAAACCATGAATATACGGAGCAGGCTGTCAGGTGTTGGAGTGATATCCAGTTTAGCTGAATTTGTATAAGCTTCACCCTGGAATGTAATGAGATTATACTTGTTGTGCTCCATTAAAGGGAGCCAATATACGATGAATTCGTTCATTTCTTCCTCGGTCAGTCCCATGTATGTGAGCTTTTCCTTAAGGAAGCTCTCTGTATCACTGCCTGCAACACAGAATCCCTTTGAGAAATCATATCTTGTACGGCAGTTGGAGCTATCCCAAAAGAGGTATTTATGGTGCGTACCGTCTGCCTTGTTAAGCAGCGAACCGTTAGGATATGCGGTTACATTCCAACCGTTATCATACTTCGGATATGTGGTATAGAGCTCTGACTCAGTCAGTTCAAGTTCAACATGAACATCAGTCTCTTCTTCGGGATAAAGGTAGATCACCGGTTTATAATCATATACCTCATAACGAATGACCGAAGTCTCACCATTATCATCAACTATTTTGATCCAGCCGTTCATGCCGTTGTATTCTGTAAATACCCATTCATTATTATTGATATTATATCCGCTTTCAGGAAGCAGTGTGCCTTTATTGATCGTATCTATTACATTGAAGCTTTCATCCGGACCAAGATATAGTTTAAGTCCATCTTCCATAACAACAAATGGTGAGCCAAAAGTCCGCAGAACGTCTGGTTCAACATAATTTATGGTATTTTTCTTGACAAGCTCCTTCTTCATACGTGTAAGGTCGAATATGTCAAGCTTACCGTCATTGCAGAAGTCCACAGCTTTCCAGTCGTCAAGAGAATACTTATAGCTTCCAAGAAGCCACTTCTGGAAGATGACCACATCGGTTATATTGAATTCGCCGTCAGCATTAACATCTCCCGACGCAGCCTTAGCGACAGGTTCTGTAGAAGCCTCGTCCTGAAGGAATGATACTATCCACGCAAGAGAAGCATTGTTGCTGAGAGAAGCTTCATTGGTCGACCATGATTCTACGGAATCAGCATAAAATCTTTCAGAAGGATCATCCGGATTTCCATATCCAATTCCCATAGCCTTCGCATATGAGTCAATAGACTTTGCAGTCGGACCGCTTACGATAACCCCGTCAGGTGCCTGAGGCAGAGACTTATCGATCTCATACTGCCAGTATTCATGTGACGGATTCTTTGTACAGTAAGAACCATAACCTGAAACAAATGAGTATGAAAGCGGGTTGTTACCGAGGATATAGTCCATACCTCTTGCCACGCCGTTAAGGTATTTATCATCACCTGTTATGTCGTATGCATAAGCCATAGCGATCATATTATTCAAAGCACGTCCGTTGGAATTATATTCAAAGCCAAAGTAATATATTGTCGCATCTCTACCGTTTGGGTCAAAATAACCGGCGTCATACTTATACGGGATACCATAGCCCTGGCTTTCTTCTTCTTCGATGAACTCATCTGCCGTTTCACGAAGTGTTTTTTTCAGCATTTCGGTCTGCTCATCTGTAAGCAGATAGTTGTGCATCAGCAGCGACATAGAACCAGCTGCGGCTGAACTTTCGCAGTTGAACAATGTGTAGGAATAATCAAAATCATTATTTGATTCGCCATATATCCTTGGAGAAAACTTAAATGCGTCTTTATATTCGGAAAGATCAGCAAGATAAGCATCAGCATCTTTATCTTCTATTTCCTTTGAAGTGATATAAAGCTCACAGGCTGCCCAGTAGGCATCAGCAGAGACCTCACTGTCAGTGCCGTAATTCGTTCCATTCCACAGAGTTTGAGGAGCATAGAATGATACTCTGTTATAATACTCATCAGCTTTGGCCTTATAAAAGTTTACCTTGTATGCCTGATATGCCTCCTTAGCACTTTCAAGGAGCTCATTTGCATATTCAGCGTCATATGGCTTCCAAAGTCGTGCTCCCTGTGCCGCACAAGCTGCATAATTCAAAGTTGCCGCAAATGTAGGCGGCTTAATGATACGTATATCCTCATAACCGATATAATCAGGTCTGTCGGTAAGACTGCGCCACCTGCTATCGGTTATGCTGTGATAATACATACCAGAATATTTGCCCCATGTTTTCTCATCAGGCTGCAATTTCATGCGTGACATGAAATCCAGCTCATATCTGCATTCGTCAAGGATATCAGGGTATTTATTGCCTGATTCGGGAATAATAACAGTGCCCGAGCCGTCAGCAAATTTTTTGATACCGTCTTGTGAGTAGGATGCACGCTCGTACATATTCTGAAGCGTCCATAGAGTAATACCACCCTCTGTCATATTCTTGCTGTGATCGTCGGCTTTATACCAGCCTCCCGATGCATCGAGCGTTGAAGAAGCATAGTAATTGGTCGCCTCTGAATCTGCCAGATATTCATATTTCCATTCGGTCTGAACATAGCCAATATCTGTCTTATGAACGCCTGCGTGTGCCAGTTCCTTCTTATCGCCCGATGTAATATAGTCTGACT
>JAFZYX010000218.1 GCA_017616055.1 Ruminococcus sp. | reverse complement strand
GTCCCAATAAATAACAGCCTCCTTCGGGAGGCTGTAACTATCATTCTATCGGTAAATATATAAATTCAGGTTCATGCTTTACTACCAGAACATATCTCAGCGTTAACTCTTTATATTTTTTCCAAATCACACTTTTGATATTATAACGCAATATAAAGCTGATGAATAGTCAGACCATACCTCTTTCTTACCATTGCAGACAGTCGTGACCTTGCGTGTTCTTGGCATCGCCTCCTGAGTGTATTATATACTCTTTGTGGTTTTTGTTCTGTGACAAAGTCACATTAGCTGATCATAAGCAAAAAAATATTTTACAAGCAAAAAAATCCGAAGTTATACGAAAAATCTCCGACCATATAGTCGGAGATTTTAGTTTTTTCAAATTCGATAATATCTGTTATTTAATTGCTTCTTTTGTTAGTCCAGCAGCAAACAGAGCAATCATCAAAATATAACAGCCAAGTCTGAACCATATAAGATACTGTGGTATCTCTTTCCGCATTCTTTTTGCAATTGCTCCCGAAATAAGCATGATAAAAAGAACGGGAGACAGTGTGCTTACCAGTGAAAACACTGCACCGAGTATGGCTGCAAATCCTACAGGTAAAGTGGCAGCATAGCCCATTATCAGCAACATTGGTGCACAGGGAGATATACCGTATCCGAATCCCATTCCAATCAGTGCACCATGATGTGATCTCTCATCTTCAAGCTGCTTTGCATTCTCGTTTTTACATCCCTTACAGGAAGAACAGCTATGATGTCCGAACCTTTCCCTTATCCAGCCCATAAGAAGCCATACTCCCATAGCAAGCATCACAGCATCAACGATAATGCTAGCCTTTATACCGAAAATACGTCCATTATCGTCTATAACACTTCTGCCTGCAAGCGAAGCTGCACAGCAAAGAATGAGCACTGCAAGAAACTTCCCGAAAAAGAAATCAAGAAAAGCTCTGACAGACTGCTTTATGTCCTTTGTATGAGTTGTGAGATAGCCGTATAATGCAGCACTTATTCCAGAGCCGCAGCAGGTACCGCAGCCCATTCCAACAGATGCTGCTGCCGTCATGCTCTCAAGCAATACTGAAAATCCCATATCTTAACCTCTTTCACTTGCAATGAGAGCTGCACCTATCGCGCCGTTAAACTGAGGATAATCCGCAACAAAAACATCTCTCATAAGTTCCTCCTCGAATGCTTTATGAAGCCCTATATTCAGGGAACCGCCGCCTGTCATAAGTATATCGCCGTCCTTCTCCGACTTCTTCATCATTTTAACAATACGCCTTGCCATAGAGATATGCATACCTGCAAGGATATCTCTTCGGTCATATTTTCTTGCAACAAGCGAGATAACTTCAGACTGAGCAAAAACAACACAGGTACTGTTGATATCGCAGGGATTTGTTGCTTCCAGTGAAAGCGGTCCGACGTTATCTATAGTAGTCTCAAGTATCTGAGCTATGACCTCCATAAACTTGCCTGTTCCTGCGGCGCATTTGTCGTTCATACTAAAGTTTTTTACTGCATATTTGCTGTCAAGGTAGATTATTTTTGAATCCTGACCGCCGATGTCTATTATCATACCTGGGCGGTAATCCTTTGGAGCTGTAAGACGCACACCATATGCATGAGCAGTTATCTCAGATATATCATCGTCTGCAATCTCCAGAACCTTTCTGCTGTATCCTGTTGCCATGATATAGCCTATGTCAGAAGCTGATATACCGTTGTTTTCACAAAGCTCGTGAACAAGTTTGCGTGCTGTGCCGTCATTGTCTATGCCTGTATTGCGCACCATAGTGTCAATGACCTGATTATTGCCTATAAGAGCGGCTTTAAGATATGTTGAACCGCCGTCAAGTCCTATATAGTATTTTCCCATTGCCTTTACTCCTTAAAGCTCTCTGCTATCTTCACTTCGTTTTTCAGGTGGCTGTCTGAGCTTTATAAGCTCGATGAACGCTTCTATTCGTATTCGGAGCTGCTCAACATCCTCTTCGTTGTAGTCGCTTTCAAGACGTATAACAGGTACATCAAGCTTTCCAAGCTCGTCCTCGATACGCTTGTATTCAAAATCATAAACAAGGCAGCCTCTCAGAACATGGTATATTACGCCCTGTATCTGATTTTCCTTTATAAGCTGCTTCAAACGATAGATACGCTGTGTATTATCCGCAAAAGTCGGACATGGGCACGGACGTATCGAACGATTAGCCAACGCCCTTATCATACCGTCAAAGCTGTTGTCAGTAATTACAGGAGGATCCCACATACCTCGTTCACCCATGCAGGTTTCATCGCCTGCGACTATACCTCCCATTTCTTCTATAAGAAGCGGTATCTTAACATTCGGATATACTATGGGCGAACCTGTCAGCAGTATCCTTGGCAGCTTTTTGTTCGTTATCTTCTCACCTTTCATTGCTCTGATACTTAAAGACATATTTACACTTCTCAGCGCATCTGCCCACACCTCAGCAGGCATATATGCCGCAGCATTCATTATCGTCATTGCATGAGTCCCTCTGATAAGATACGGCATTTGTTTTTTCAGCCGTATAAACTCGGAAAGCTCATACTGTGCCCGACCTGTTTTATGGAATGCTTCTGCAAGTGAATCGTATGTTATTTTGTTTCCCGTTGCATGTTCAAGCCTTGCACAAAAATCATAAAGCTGACTTACATATTCATCTATATCATCATCGCCTTTTGTGGTCGGTATATGCATTGTCATAACATCGCAGTAATTGCCGAGCATACCTGCTATCTTCTTTTTACAGTCACAGGTAACAGGGACTATCATCATGGAACATTTCTCATATACAGGCATGAGTCCGGTATGTTTGAAGCCTGCAACCGCCTTTACAAGCGGACAGGCATCACGGGGAGCTATATCATCGCCTATGAAAAATGCTGTATAGTTTCCGCTGCAAAGCTTTACAGGAACCGCTCCTGCCGCATATATCAGCTCCTGAGGCACCATGACACAGTATGTACCTATTGTCTTTTCTGTTTGAGGGATATCTATTCCCTTCATTTCAACATAGATCCGCCTAAGAGTATCGAGGAATGGTCTCATTCCGCTCGGAGCACCTGAAAGTTCTTCTATACGGCGCAGATATTTTGCTGATGTCTGAGTTTCCTTATTTATGAAACGCTTATCCTGACGCTCTTTACGCTCCCTGTCTCTTGAACTTGTTATCATATCTCTACCTCATTTTTCTTGGAAGCGTATCCTGACATTACATTTTTTCTCGAAGCTGTATACAGCTTCTTTCCTGCACAGGTCAGAGAAAGAGCATTATCCTCGGGACAGCATTTTATACACTCACCGCACATAATACAATTTGCTTCTGTGACGTCAGCCTTTTCTCTCTCGGTATAGATCGTTTTTATTCCCATAGGACAAGCTTCATAACAAGCACCGCACTCGGTACAGGCTGTGCAGTCCTTCTTTATACGGAACGGCGATATCTTGTGAAAAAGTCCGACAAGATAGCCGAGAGGGCAGATATTGCAAAACAGTCGCCTCTTGAAAAAGCTGCCTATAAGTATAAGGATCATAAGAAATCCGCTTACATAAAGGCTTACTCCGATACCGGCCAGTATAGGTGATACTGTGATGGCAGGACAGAAATTGCAGAAGTTGCCGCCAATAAAACCTATGCCGAAGAATAAAAGTATCATAAACCATTTTATCGGCTTGAAGGCTGCGTACATTTTCTCATTCGGAGTTATACCCTTAGTCTTTGTTTTTTTGCGTATCTTGTCCATGATGTCCTGAACAAGTCCCATAGGACAGAGAAAACCGCACATTACTCTTCCCAAAAGTATGATAAACAATAAAGTGCTGACAAAAAAGATAATGATATTTTTTATTGGCAGCTCCGTAAACAGATCCTTAGGATGTGAAAGGAAATAACAGCTTGTTTCGGTCATCTGAACATTGTTTGCAGGACATGAAAATATCGGCAGGCTTATATTAGTCGATCTCAGACCGAATAGCAGACCGCCCCATATCATCATAAATGAAAATAATACCATTATCACCCAGCGTACTATCATAAACACCGCAGGCTTCTGTCTTGGAGCTTTTCCTTTGCCTCTGCTGCTGTATCTGCTTATATCCCTGCCGTTTTTGTTCAGCAGTTTATTTCTGATAAATATGACAAGTGCTATGCCAATTACAGAAACACCTGTTATGATAAAGAGCGGGATAAGAGTCTTTATGTATTCAACTGAAAAAATCTTTTTCAGACTTGTCCCATAGCTTTCGGGTGGAAATTTATAAAACGGAAGATATAATGCAAAATATGAAAGCGCAAAAAAGACGATACAAATAACAGCCGTTCTTATAATACGTTTCCTTGATCTCATTTTGCTTTTCTCACCTCTTTGTATCGGTTCTGAGTCAGCATCTCAGAGAATGCTTCGAGACGTATCCTGAGCTGCTCGATATCCTGATACTGATAGTCTGTTTCAAGTCGGAATACAGGTATATCGTATTTAGCAAAGAGTGTTTCAAAGCGTTCAAGCTCAAAATCGTATTCTATCTGACCTTTCAGAACATGGTATACCACGCCCTCGATATTTCGTGTCTTAACAAGATGCGAAACATGATCAAAAAGAGCATTGTTTCTGACAAATGCAGAAGAAGCGTCCTTAGCGTACCATCTCTGAGCTATATTTTTTATCATCCATTCACATGAACCGTTAAGATATAATTTTTCGTGAATGAGTGTGTTCTTCAATACAGAGCAATCGATCGCATCGATCAAAGTCAGACCTACATCATGAACTAATGTAGGTATCTTATAATTAGGGAAAACTATCGGAGAACCCATTATTATAACATTAGGTCTGTTTTTGCCTGCATTAGCATATCTCTTTGTCATAGCTCTAATATTTTCTGTAAGCATCTGCACATGATATGTCCATTCGTAAAGGTTATTATTGCGATAATAACTGTCCTGAACAAGAAGACGTGCAGTTTCTGAGATTATATCAGAGCGTTCACGGGAAACATTCATAAAATCAGTAAGTGCAAGACGAGCTCCTGACACTCTTAAAGCTGCCGCAATAACAGAATCTTTTGTTATGCGCCTTTTCGTATGAGCTGATATCGTTTCGACCATATCCAGCATCTGCCGCTGCCACTTCTCCACTGATCTGCTGTCATCACGATTTGGAGGGATATCGACAACACATATTTTACGTCCCTCGGATTTAAGCTGATATGCGATCTTTCTCATACTGTCACTCGTCAGTGGTATAACAAAGAGAGATTCCGAAAAATCCGTACCTTTGGGTTGATGTATATATCCAAGTATTGAACGGCTCACAGGATCTGTATCACGAGGTACAATATCATCCGACCAGGCTACCGAGCCGAGACTTCCGCCAATAAGCCAGTATGGTTCAATTCCTGCTGCCATAACGAGTTCCTCAGGTACGCCCGTACCAAGGATCACAACAGCAGGCTTTTGCATTGTCCTGGTTTTACTGTTTGCCCATGAATATTCAGAGTCAAGGAAGTATTTCAGTTCAGGCAGATATTTTTCCTGCTGCTCCATGATACTATTCAGGGTATCACTGTATTCACCCGAATACACATCGTTTTTTCTTATCATTTTTATCACGTTCCTTTAGTATAGAGCTTGTTTAAGCGCTTTTATGACTTGTAAAAAGCTTTTCACGAGACGGATACGTCAAAGCTTTTATGTGTACGCTTATGTAATTTTCAGATCATCTTGATTTGTTATGAGTTATAGTGACAGTGTCACAATACATAGTCGTATTCGTAATAAGTTTGCTTTATCTGAAGAAGAATGTATGAAACAGTATTAAGATGATATTTACTGAGATCTGCCTGTAAGCTTTTGAGCATGGTCAAAGCTGTTATTATAAAAGATCAAAGCCTGCTTACCATTTATTTTATCATTCAACTACATAATGCAGCATAAATCTTAAAAATAACTTAAAGTAATATCTCAATTGTGATAAACTCTTTGTTAAGTCCCAAAAGTACAAATAATATCTGGGCGAAATGCCCAGATATTAAATCATCTCAATTGCATACAGATTGGTGATCATGCTGTCTTCGACAAAAACCATTTTTATTATTACTGTCGCTAAACAGATCATTTCTGTTATCTGAGAACTCCTTATTGTTGATAAAAGTTCCGTCCTCGCCGACATAGAAATACATATACTGATTTGCTCCGATACATGATGTATGATGCGGATTATCCGTACATTCTCTTGTAAAAGAAAATTTGATACAACCGCAGTTTCCTACTCCATAACCTGAGAAATCTATCTCTGTTGTCTCGTGATGATAAGAATTATAATCATTGATCCTGCCATTGGTATCAAACAACTCTGCATCTTCATTTGAATATTCTTTTCTGTATCGTCTATGTTTTCCATTCACAATAAAATTATTATCTTCTATGTTTTTATAGTCTTTCAGATCGCAAACATATACTTCGTATTTATAGTCTCCCGAAGCATCATATTCCGACGTACCTAAACTCGCGTCAGCCATAGCTACATCAACAGTAAGCTTTTCTCCGACAGCGCAGAACGACTTGCACTTCATTACAAGATTCGGAAATTGATTCTGAACGGGATCGCTGATGTCATTACCGTAAAAACGTTCCCATATGACTTCCGTAACATACTCATTGATCGGCTCTGTATTTGTCACAGTCGGCTCCAGTGCCTGAGCAGTTGTGAACTTCGCAGTTGTAACTTTAGCAGTTGTTACCTCTGCTGATACAGTCTCTGAAATATCAGTGGCTTGCTGATGTATATTTTCTGTTTTTTTATCTGTTGCCACAGCCGTAGTATTCAGTGCCTTCTTTTCAACTGTGGTCGTGACTGTGCTCTGTACGGAAATTTCAGAGTTATCCTTGATAGTTGTAATGGCAGGCTTTGTTGTTTCAGCAGTTATCTGAATATTTGATGCAGAGGAAACAGAAGTGCTTTCTGTTTCGGAAATACTGAATGGCTTTTCATAAAAAGGAGGTACTGACTTCCAGATAAAATAGCTTGAGATCATAGTTATGATTACCCCTGAAAGGCTGAACGCAATTCGTCTTGCCATTTTAACTTTTGTTGCCTTTTCGGCTAATATTTTATCACCTCGCTTCATAATATACTCAGCGTGTTTTTCAAATCTGTCCATCTTTTTCCCTCCTCTCCATCTCTTCCTTCAAAGCATTTTTTGCGCGGTAGAGCAGCTGCGTTATCTGTCGCTGTGACTTACTCATTACCTTTGCCGCTTCGGTATTTGAAAAATCTTCAAAATAGACAAGGAACAATACCTGAGCATAGTCGTCTTTCAATGCTTTGATACACTGGTGAATAAGAACGTTTCGTTCACCACGGATGTACTCTGATTCAAGATCAATACTATC
>JAFZYX010000217.1 GCA_017616055.1 Ruminococcus sp. | reverse complement strand
AGCTATAAGATTGGTACTCCTGATAACGGCGCAATTGGCCGGATGCTTACAGAGCTTGAGATGTTTAAGCTTCTCGATAAGCTAGGCATAAACGCTGCAGAGAGTGCTAATTTGAATTCCAATGCAAATTCTGAGGAAGTCGTAGCGATAAGTGCCGAGGTGAGTGATCTCACTGAGGAAATAATAGAGAAGATAAGCGAATGCGAGTATCTTTTCTGTGACGGAGAACTGTCAGTCCGAAGCGATGATAATGTTTACACTTCTGAGAATGAAAAACTTATACTAGCCTTCTTTGCTTCGAATAGTGAAAAGGTTACAGATGACGCAAAGGCGCATTATCGTTGGGCCATGGCTCGTGGGGGCGAGCTGAAAGGAATCAAGGGCGATGCGGCTATATGTGGTTATCTGCTGAATACTTCTGCTTCCGATTATGCCGTGGATAAGCTCTGCGCAGAGTATGGTGTGCACTACTACAGCGAGAACGGTGACCTTGCAAAGCTTTTGTCAATCCGTGGACTTATAGCTAAGCTAAGAGCTGAGATAGAGTCAGAGGGTATGACTGAGCTTCTTGAAAAGGTGGAGCTTCCGCTTACAGAGGTGCTTGCCTCCATGGAAGATAGTGGCGTGCTTATCGACAGGAAGGGTGTTGAGGAGTTCGGTGTCTCTCTTACGGAGATGACAGAGGAAACTCAGCAGATGATATACGACGAGGCTGGGCATGAGTTTAATATCTCTTCACCGAAGCAGTTGGGAACAGTTCTTTTTGAAGAAATGGGCCTTCCTGCCAAGAAAAAGACAAAAAGCGGCTATTCCACAAATGCTGAGGTGCTGGAGGAATTGAGAAACTATGCGCCTATAGTTGACAATGTACTCAAGTATAGGCAGTACACTAAGCTCAATTCCACCTATGTTGTGGGACTTCTTGATAAAATAGCGCCTGACGGTAGGATACACACATGGTTCAGACAGACCGAAACAAGGACAGGACGTATAAGCTCTACAGAGCCGAATATGCAGAATATTCCTGTTCGTACAGAGCTTGGAGCGCAGATGAGAAAGTTTTTCATTGCAGATGATGGAAAAACTCTTATTGATGCTGATTACAGTCAGATTGAGCTGCGCGTTATGGCTCATCTATGCGGCGACGAGAATATGGTGGAGGCTTTCAATTCTGGTGAGGATATACACACATCTACTGCGGCCCAGGTATTCGATATGCCGCTGTTTATGGTGACTCCCGAGATGAGAAGCGCTGCCAAAGCCGTAAACTTCGGTATCATTTATGGTATCGGAGCATTCTCTCTTGCAAAGGATATCGGCACTTCCGTAGTGAAGGCAAAGAAATACATCGCCGATTACCTTGCAAAATACCCGAAAGTAAACAGCTTCATGGAAACTACAGTGGACAATGCGTTCAGGGACGGTTATGTTACGACAATGTTCGGCAGAAGACGTCGTATTCCTGAGCTTTCATCGTCCAACAAAATGTTACAGGCGGCGGGTCGCAGGATAGCAATGAATACCCCTGTCCAGGGAACAGCCGCAGATCTCATAAAAATAGCAATGATAAACGTATATAACCGCCTCAAAGCCGAAAAACTCGATGCAAAGCTCATATTGCAGGTGCACGATGAGCTGATCATCGAGTCAGACATCGCCTGTGCAGACAGGTGTGCGGAGCTTCTCAGGGAGGAAATGCAGGGCGTTTACGATATGAGAGTTCCGCTTGCAGTTGATGTTCATCATGGCAAGAGCTGGTATGATGCAAAGGGCTGATAATAATGTGTAAATTTAATTTGAAGAGGATCACAGAAGACTTTCCACTTTGTATTTTTGAAGAGTTATCCGAGCTGGATCACGAGTGCTTCGACTCTGAAAACTGGTCGGCACAGGATTTTATCTCGGAAGCCGCTATGCCAACAGGTGTAGTTATTGCAGTATACTGTATGTCAGAGCCAGCAGGTGTTCTGGCAGGTTTCAATTCGTCAGATACTGGCGAGATACTGACTCTTGCGATTGCTAAGAAGTACCGCAGGAAAGGTGTCGCTACAATGCTTCTTGAGAACTTTTTCTCATATCTTCCGAAAGAGGTTGAGACTATTGCTCTTGAGGTAAGACATTCAAATGAAGCCGCTATATCCCTGTATAAGAATTTCGGATTTGAAAAAGCAGGGATAAGGAAGCGCTTTTACAACAATCCTATTGAGGATGCGGACATAATGGTACGCAAGATCAGCTAAAACAGAAAAAGAAGGAATCAATATATGCTTATACTCGGAATAGAAAGCTCCTGTGATGAGACTGCTGCAAGCGTGGTAAAGGACTGCCGCGAGATATGCTCGTCAGTCATATCTACTCAGATAGAGGAACACAGGAAATACGGTGGAGTTGTGCCTGAAATAGCTTCGCGTCGACATTGTGAGAACATTCTCGGTGTGGTAAGGCAGGCTCTCGACGAGGCGCAGGTGACCCTTGCGGACCTCGATGGTATTGCCGTTACCTATGCCCCAGGTCTTATCGGAGCTCTTCTGGTCGGAGTAAGTTTTGCGAAGGCACTTGCCATGTCCTCGGGGAAACCTCTTATACCAGTTCATCATATAGCAGGTCATATAGCTACAAACTATTTGTCCTTCGGTGAGCTTGAGCCCCCCTATCTTTGCCTTGTGGCAAGCGGCGGTCATAGTCATATCATTGAAGTGCTGAGCTATACAAAGTTCCGTGTAGTTGGCAGGACTCATGATGATGCGGCAGGAGAGTGCTTTGATAAGTGCGCCCGTGCTATGGGATTTCCATATCCTGGAGGAGTGCATATCGACAATGCCGCTCAGTCCGGTGACAAGAACGCTTTTAAGCTCCCTCACCCTGCGGTGGCGGGAAGTGAGTTCGATTTTAGTTTTTCGGGGCTGAAGACTAATGTTATAAATCTGCTACACAATGCAGAGCAGAAGGGTAATGATATTAACAGGAATGACCTTGCTGCAAGCTTGCAGGCTACTATCGCGGATATCCTTACGGATAAAACTATTCGTGCCGCAGATGCTCTGGGCTATAAGAAAGTTGCTCTTGCCGGTGGAGTTTCTGCAAATACGGGAGTTCGCGCAACTCTTTCGGAAGCCTGTAAAAAGCGTGGTTTTGAGTTCTATATGCCTGAAAAAAAACTCTGTGGTGATAACGGAGCTATGATAGCCTGCCAGGGCAGCTATAATCTACTAGCAGGCATTACAGCTGACGAAAGTCTTAATGCAGTTGCAACACTTTCAATGGAAGATATCTGAAAAAAGGAGAAACTGTTATGGGATTCCATTTCAAAAAAAGCTTTAAGATAGGCAAACTATTCAAGTTTAATAAGAATAAGAAGGGCGGCAGCATTACCGTGGACGGTCCAACTATTGCGGGAAAAAAGGTGAAGCTGACTGTTAATGACAAGAAAAAAGCAACTGTCAGCTTGCAAGGAACGGGTATTTCATATGATACAAACTTGGGTGGAAAAAAGAAAAAGTGACGGTATAATATGAAAAATCTTCTTTTTATCGGTGATGTCGTTGGAAAAACAGGGTGTGATTTTCTTACTGAGAAACTTGGAGCGCTCAAAAAAGCTCATGATATTGACATAACTATCGTTAACGGTGAAAATTCTGCTCAGGGGAACGGTATCACACGCGTTTCGGCGGATATGCTCGTAAGAGCGGGCGCTGACGTAATAACAACAGGTAACCATGCTTTCCGTCATAAAGACGCAATGGAGCTTTTTGAGTATGATTACATCGTGCGTCCGGCCAATTACCCCGAAGGAGGATGTGTAGGCAGCGGAGTACGTATCATGGATATGGGAGCTTACTCTGTGGCGGTGGTAAATCTTTTGGGAACTGTCTACATGGATCCCCTCGACAATCCGTTCAGTACTATGGACAAGATACTTAGTGAAATAGATACGCCGAATATCTTCGTGGATTTTCACGCTGAGGCAACTTCTGAAAAAAAGGCCATGGGCCACTATCTAGCAGGAAAAGTGAGTGGAGTTTTCGGAACTCATACTCATGTTCAGACGGCGGACGAGTGCATACTCGGAGGTCATACGGCATATATTACTGATGTCGGAATGGTGGGACCAGAGCTTTCTTGTCTAGGTGTAGATATAGATTCTGCAGTAGACAGGCTCAGGTTCAGAATACCTGTAAAATTCCAGGTTGCAGAGACTGAATGTTTCCTTTGTGGAACTATAGTTAATTTTGATGAAAAATGTGGCAAAACGCACAAAATGGAAAGAATAATTATAAGATAGTCTACAAAGTTTGCTAAAAACTATTGCATTTTTTATAATAATAAGTTATAATACAATTGT
>JAFZYX010000216.1 GCA_017616055.1 Ruminococcus sp. | reverse complement strand
TCGTATTACTGACCTTTTGAGGCTCATGGGAGATCCGCAGGAAAAAGTTAGGGTCGTACATATTGCGGGAACTAACGGAAAGGGTTCATTCGGGGCTATGCTGACATCTGTGCTGAAAAGTGCAGGATATAAGGTAGGAGGTTTTTCTTCACCTGCTATCACGAAGGTTACGGACAGCTTTCGAATTAACGGTGAGGAAATATCTGATGAGGATTTCGCGGAGCTTATTGGAGATATTGCTCCAATATGTGAGGAAATGGACGAAAAGCCCACTGAGTTTGAAGTTCTTACAGCTGCTGCATTTGAGCTCTTTGTGAGAAAATACTGCGATATTGCAGTTGTGGAGTGTGGAATGGGGGGAGACCTTGATTCTACCAATGTTGTAAAAGCTCCTGTATTATCAGTAATTACCAATGTTCAGAAAGATCATTCTGCATTTCTCGGAGAAACTATTGCTGAGATAGCTTCCCATAAATGTGGTATTATAAAGTATGGCAGACCTATATATTTTGGTGGTGACAGTGAGGAAGCTTACGAAATTGCTGCTGATACAGCCAAAAAAATGGGGACGGAGTTGTTTCTCCCTGATTATTCCAAGTTTTCATGGACAGAAGATGATTGCACTATTAATGGTGCGAATATCACCTATGATGGTGAAAAGTTTCATATACCGCTTCTTGGCATATACCAGTGTGAAAATGCAGTGAATGTGCTCAGTTGCGTTGAGATACTAAAACGCAATGGTATTGATATATCTACAAATGCAATCCGTGAGGGACTTGCCAATGTGAAGTGGCATGGACGTTTTGAGGTTCTGTGCAACGAGCCTCTCGTCATCTATGATGGTGCTCACAATCCAGATGGCATTCGTTGTGCAGCGGATAGCATTCGCCGATATTTCGATAAAAAAGTTGTTTTGCTTATAGGCGTTATGGCTGATAAAGAGTATCATCTCTATGCAGATATGCTCGGCGAGCTTGCTAATGCGGTATTTACCGTAAAACCTGATAATTCGCGTTCCCTTGACAGTTCAGTACTGGCTGAGACATTTCGGAACAAGGGTGTTAAGGCGATAGCTTGCGATGTTTATTTCGAGGGTGTAAAAACTGCATATACTTATGCGGCAGAGAATGGACTTCCGCTCATTGCTCTCGGTACGCTCTATATGTATAGGCAATTTACGGAGGCTTTGAAAACGCTTACACAGCTATAATAAATTGGCTGAATAGGTGTCTATACGAACAATTTTAGAATCTGTGTTTTACACAAAACAAAAGCTCTTGTATTGTAATAATTTCACAATACAAGAGCTTAGTTATTATGCATTGAATAAAAACTATTTTTTGCTGATTGCCAGGGAACTTGCTTTCCATTTCTCTTCTTGCTTAATGGCTTTTAGCGTGAATATCTCAGAAACTCCGTGGTTGTTAACAGATACCTTTGCTGTGAAAGAGTCTGCTGCAATTTCGATTATTTCGGGAGTGCCTGTATACTCAAATCCACTGCCTTTGCTGTCGTGGATGAAGTAAAGATTGCCGTTGTACATTTTGAATGAGGCGTTGTCGCCCTCGTATATGTTCTTGTACTTTTCCAGAAGCTCATCGCAAAGTAAATTGTTTATGAATTGACTTACCTGGTCAACGTTTTCAAAACGGCTGTCGTTCACCAAATAATATACAGATGAGACTTCACTTTCGTTTGTTTTCAAGGTGAATTCCCTCGAAACGTCCTCGTTAACATCAACTCCTGCACCTGACAGCATCATATCCACAGAATTAATAGCTTCAAAAAGTCTTACTGCATCAGGAAGGCGGTCGTTGTTTTCGGAGCCTTCT
Source organism: Ruminococcus sp. (assembly GCA_017616055.1). Classification (GTDB taxonomy): domain Bacteria; phylum Bacillota; class Clostridia; order Oscillospirales; family Ruminococcaceae; genus Ruminococcus. Next base: position 14,418 of record JAFZYX010000216.1, on the reverse strand, counting down.
GTAGCTTCAGCTGTGGTCTCTTGAGGAACCGATTCGGCTATGGTTTCAGATTCTGTAGGAGTTTCAGTAGAAGTGATCATAGTTGTTGTAATTTCGGCGGTAGTTGAGGAAGCAGTGGATGTAGCTGTAGAGCTGCCGACTGTTGTTTTTTCTCTTTCGCCGCAAGAAGCCACCGAAAAGCAAAGCAAAGAGGTTACTATAAGGCAATTTATCTTTCTTTTGTTCATATTTATCCTTTCTTTTTACTGTTCCTTTAATATGTCTGCACATAATATGATACACATTTTTATTGGATAATTCAAGATATAATATTCACAAACTTTATGGGAGCATTGCTTCTTTTTAGTGTAATTAGTGCAGGTTTTGGGCGCTTTTTCTTTGAAGTAGAGAAAAAAATCGGGAGTCTTATTGATATATGCAATTTAGATAAACACATTCGAATAAACTAGTTACGGTTGAATAATGATCTATGATTTAGGTGACAAAAATGCATACAATAAATAAAAAAGTGAGAGAAGCAGTTGTGTTTTCGTCGTTCCTTTAGGGGATATAATTTATCAGGAGCATGTTCACTTATTGTGATTTCTGAACATACTCCTGATTTCTTTCATTATTCGGTTAGATTAATTGCATTACGTAATTACCGAGCTTTTGCTTTATATTAGCTTTTAGCCATCTATTTTGGGAAGATTTGCAAGTGATTTTGCAATTTCCTCGTCGGTTGGAATGTAGTCGCTCATTTTGCCGTCGTTGTAAGCACCGTAAGCGAACATATCAAAGTAGCCTGTACCTGTGAGACCAAAGAGGATAGTCTTTTCTTCTCCTGTTTCCTTACACTTAAGAGCTTCGTCGATAGCTACGCGGATAGCATGGCTGCTCTCTGGAGCTGGGAGGATACCTTCAACTCTTGCAAACATTTCAGCAGCCTCGAATACAGCTGTCTGCTCAACAGAAGTAGCTTCCATGAGGCCCTGATCGTAGAGCTCGGAGAGGATTGAACTCATGCCGTGATAACGGAGACCACCTGCGTGATTAGGTGAAGGCATGAAGCCGCTGCCGAGAGTGTACATCTTCTGGAGCGGGCAAACCTTACCTGTGTCGCAGAAGTCGTAAGCATATGTTCCTCTTGTAAGGCTCGGGCATGATGCAGGTTCAACAGCGATGAAGCGGTAATCAGCTTCGCCGCGGAGTTTTTGACCCATGAAAGGTCCGATAAGACCACCGAGGTTTGAACCGCCGCCTGCACAGCCGATGATTATATCGGGCTTGATGTTGAACTTGTCCATTGCAGCTTTTGCTTCAAGACCAATGATAGATTGATGGAGAAGAACCTGAGCGAGAACGCTTCCAAGAACGTAGCGGTAGCCCTCCTTGGAAACAGCAGCTTCAACAGCTTCTGAAATAGCACAGCCGAGGCTTCCGTTTGTTCCAGGAAATTCCTCCAGAATTTTTCTGCCAACCTCAGTTGTTGTAGAAGGAGAAGGAGTTACGTTTGCTCCGTAAGTACGCATAACTTCTCTACGGAATGGTTTCTGTTCATAGCTTACTTTAACCATGTATACGTTACAGTCAAGATTAAAGTATGCACAAGCCATTGAAAGAGCAGTACCCCACTGACCAGCGCCAGTTTCTGTTGTTACACCCTTAAGCCCCTGTTTTTTAGCATAATATGCCTGTGCGATAGCAGAATTGAGTTTGTGGCTTCCACTGGTGTTGTTGCCCTCGAATTTATAGTAAATCTTTGCAGGTGTTCCAAGTTTCTTCTCGAGGAAGTAAGCTCTTACGAGAGGCGAGGGGCGGAACATCTTGTAGAAATCCTGTATTTCCTGTGGAATGTCGATATAAGGAGTTGTTTCATCCATTTCCTGCTTCACAAGTTCATCACAGAAAACATGGCTGAGCTCCTCTGCTGTACAAGGCTTGCCTGTACCAGGATTGAGAAGAGGAGCTGGCTTCTTTTTCATATCTGCGCGTACATTGTACCACTGCTTTGGAAGCTCGTTCTCCTCAAGATAAATTTTGTAAGGTATTCTTTCATCTGACATTGACATAATAAATCTCCTTTTCATAAATTATTAATGAGTTAGTGATATGCCGAAACAAAAATAAAAACTTCTGTCCCAGCAAAAATGCGGGGACAGAAGTTGTAATTCCTTCTGCGGTGCCACCCAGCTTGACGCATTGCGTCCACTCATTACGTACTTGAATACGCTGACTTTGTTAACGCAGGTCTCTGCGTCTTACCTACACAATGCATAGCATCTTCAGCTCGCCCTCAAAAGTCCATTCGCTCTGTCATACTTACCCGCTCGCAGCAACCGCAGGCTCTCTGAAAAGGACAGACAAGAGTTACTTACACTTCTTCAACAGTTTACTATATAAAAATTATATCACAATCATTGTATGATGTCAATAGAGAGGGATTATTTCCACGAAAACACCTAATAATACGATTTGGTTTCAAAGATTATTGTAGTGAAATTTCAAAAAATATATTAAAGTCATTGTTGATATACGGTCAATTGCATGATTATTTACCGAAAAGCAAGGCATAAAATTAGAAAAGGTCTTTTCAACAGTGTGGAAAAGTGGTATAATATTATTTGATATCGCTTCTGTACTTTGCTCTTGTGCGAGAGATACTTTCTTCGCTTCGTTTTATGAGGTTGAGGAGAGATGACGAGTACTGAGCATAGTCTTTTTGGAGAGTTGCAGTTGTAACGTAGAGGGTATCAAAATTGTTTACGCAGTCGTTGCCATCAAGAGCAATTCCGCTTGAAGCCGCTTTGATGTTTGCTTCGCTCATTGAAACAATAGCGTTTGCACTGTCGTTGGCTATGACCTTTGGAATACGGAAAAGCTTCTGGTCATTGTGAGGGTTTGCGTTGTAAACGATACGGAAAAGTTTGTATACTGATAGCATAAGATAAGAGGAGACCTCTTTGATAAGAGTTATGCTGTTTGCTTTTTGAGCAAGACTGAAAAGAAGACTGATAGAGTTGTTGATGATTCTTCTGTTGAAGTTGATAATCTCAGGCGAAGGCATTTTCATGCTGTTGTTTCCGTCATCGTCAGGAATATCTTCAATTGTAATAGTTTTTCCCTCTGGTTCAGGAGTTCTGCCCAATAGATAGTCGCAGGAAACGTTATAATAGTCAGCGATCTTAACAAGGAAGTTAAGACCACACTCTCGAATTCCTTTTTCGTAGTGTGAGAGAAGAGCTTGTGAGATGCCTAAATCTGTAGCAGCCTGCTTCTGACTAATATGCCTTTCCTTACGTTGTAAAGTAATTATTCTTGCGAAATCCGAGTTCATTGAAATTCCTCCAAATCGTGATATTTTCAAAAATTACTATATATATATTATAATACAAACTGTATAATTTGTAAATATGCAGAAATGTGAAAGAATTTGTCAGAAATAGTAGTATTTTTCGTGAAATTTACTAATAGTTAAAAAAACGAGCAGTATTTTTGTGCAAAATTATCCCACCTGTATGAATAATTATGGTACTCAAACACAGCTTGTATACACATTAATCAGAACAGAGCTTTTGAAAAAGTTCTCCCCTAATAAGAAAAGGAGAGTGTCATGAAAGGTTACAGGATAAGCGTACTTCGTCACGGAATGACGGAAGCCAACCAAAAAGGAATATACATCGGCAGCACCGATCTGCCGTTGTCTGACAAGGGCGCAGCTGATCTTGCTGCAAAAATGGATGAGTTCGACTATCCAACGGTACATCGTGTCTACTCTTCTCCATTGAGGAGATGTACCGAGACAGCGGAGATTCTTTTTCCGTATACAGAGCTACAGACTGTGGATGATCTCAGGGAGCTGAATTTTGGCGACTTTGAGAACAAGAGCATTGACGAGCTTGCCAAACGTGCAGATTACAACAATTGGCTCCGTGGTACAAAGGAAAGCAGACCTCCCAACGGCGAGAGCCTTGAAGAACTGACCGCACGTACTTACAAGGCTCTTCACGCAGTTATAATGGATATGATGGAGTCAGGGCTCACACATTGTGCCATGATAACCCACGGTGGTATAATATCAAATATGTTGAGTTGTTTTGGTATACCGAAGTTCCCACCTTCGCAGATAACCGCGGAAGCTGGAGGCGGTTTCGATATTATTGTTACCGCTCAGATGTGGCTTAATTCACAGGCGTTTGAAATTCTCGGCTACTGTCCTTATGATAGGATTCCAGAGGACGAATATTGAGATTTTGCGAATAATCTAAGAAAAAATGCCTATAATATCTGCACATTATTATTTGGAGGTGCAGATATGAAAGTTAGGGAGCTTATCCGCTTTTCAAACAAGCTGCTCAATGGAAGACGTACAGGATCAATGATGATATGTATTCTTCCAATCGGTGCAGAGCTGTTTTTTCGCTTTGCAGAAGCAGCTGTATACAGTTTATTGCTGTATTTTGGCAATCTGCAACCTATAAAGCTTTTCGGTGGTGATGAGCCGCTGCAGTTTGCGGTAACTACGGTGTGCACAGTTCTTAGATGTGTTACAGTTGCTCCATTGACCTATGCAGCATCATACCTGCTTTACGGTATAACGGGGGAGCGTCCGTGTAGAATTGGCTGTAGCTTTTCTCGGATACTGTTAAGGAAATGCACTTTAAAGCGTAGTATTTCAGCGGCTCTATGGACTAAAGCAATAAGTCTTTTTGCACTTACACCTGCGATATTTTTCGGAGTTTCTGCATATAGTATGATACATGAAAAAATGTATGCAGAGGAAGCTTTTATCGCTACAAATATGATAATCCTTGCAGCAGTATCAGTTTTTATGTGGCTTTCTCTTAAGATGAGTTTCTTTGCCATACCATATCTTTTGGTGCGTTTCCCGAAGCTTACTGCATTCCGCGCAATGGTCTTTTCCGTAAGGTTCATGAGTGGCAGAAAAAGCGTTTTTTTGAAGCTTTTAGCAGTTTACCTTCCACAAATGTTAACAATAGTTGGATTTCCATATGGTCTTACAAAGCTAATGACAGCGTTTTCGCTAAGTATAGATATTTTCATCAAGGAGGACGAGTACCTTGAAGCTGATAGAGCTGAAAGTGGACGCCGAAAAGCCCATGACACTAGAAAAATTTCTCACAGGACAAAAAGGCGTGTCAAGACGGCTGCTGACAAGGCTTAAGCGACAGAGCGGGGGAATTACGCGCAATGGGGAGCTTGTGCGTAGTATCGACGAGGTACGGCAGGATGATGTTATAGTTCTGCGGTTGGAGGATGACAGCTTTCTTGAGCCAAACAGTAGTTTAAATGTTCCTATTGTTTTTGAGAACGAAAGCCTTGTGGTGTTCAATAAGCCCAGTGGAATGCCAGTACATCCGTCTATCCGTCATCAGGGCGACACTCTTGGTAACTACTTTGCTTCCCTTTATCCAGAGCTGACGTTCCGCTCGGTGAACAGGCTAGATCGTGATACTTCAGGGTTATGTATTATTGCAAAGGACGCCCTTGCAGCAAAGCTTTTACAAGGAAACTGCAGGAAGGTCTATTATGCTGCAGTACACGGAATTATTCCCGAAAGCGGAACTATAGATGCTCCCATAGCTCGTGAGAGGGAGTCAATAATACTCAGGTGTGTCCGTGATGACGGTCAGAGAGCTGTAACTCATTACAAGCGGCTGAAACACAGCGAAAAGTATTCACTTGTGGAGGTAGACCTCGAAACAGGTAGGACTCATCAAATAAGAGTTCATTTTGCACATATTGGTGCCCCTCTTGCAGGGGATGATCTGTATGGCGGACTTCGTGCAGATATAGGCAGACAAGCTTTACATTGCGGCATGATGTTGTTTAATGCTCCTCTATCAGGAGAGCAGATTAAAGTTTCTGCAGAGCTTCCGGAGGATATATTATCACTATTTTAACAGGAGTAAAATTATGGAAAAGATAGCAAGCTTTCAGGTGGATCATACAAAATTCAGTGTTGGATTGTACATATCGCGTATTGATGACGATATTGTTACATATGATGTTCGTATGGTAAAGCCCAACGGCGGCAAATACCTTGCAACTCCGTCAATGCATACAATAGAGCATTTATTTGCGACTTATGCGAGAAATTCGGAGTTTGGCAAGAATATCATCTATGTTGGACCAATGGGCTGTCGTACGGGATTTTATCTTCTTACAAGAGGACTTTCGCATGAAAATGCCATTATACTTGTGCGTAACGCATATACTTTTATAAGAGACTTTGAGGGAGAAATACCAGGCTGCACAGAGGTGGAGTGTGGAAACTACCGCGAGCACGATTTAGCTTCAGCAAAAAGGGATGTAGTGCCGTTGCTTGAAAAGCTTGATGGGTATACAGTGGAAATGCTTGATTATTCGTGGCATTTCAGCAAATAATAAGGTTTTTAAAACTAAACTTGATATTTTTATTTTTTTGTGCTATAATAATGGCTGTTTGATGTTAATTCTTGAGGAAAGGAGATGCGGATATGGGCAGCAAGCGTCATGAGTTTAATTATGTCTACAACGGAAATCGTAATCTGACACTTGAAAAAAAGCCAGAATCTGCTCCGGTTGGGCAGGTTCGTGAAAAAGTGGATATGACAGGATTTTTCCCGAAATTCGGTGCTTTTGCTGTGAATATCGCAAAGACTCTCCTCACAGGGCTTCTTAAAACCGTAAAGTTCATAATTTCTGACCTTCTGAGCCTTGCCGTGTCTATACTCAAGGGACTGAAATGGCTGTTTATGGAGTTTACAACTCCGTTCAGAGAGCGATTCAACCTCAATAAAGGATTGACGAAAAAGGTCCACAAAGCTCGGAAAGAGGGAGAAGAGGCATATAAAAAGGCTCTTGTGGAGTTCTGGTGCTCATATCTTTTTGGTGAGGACGGAGTTTTCTACACTGCCTTTAATTATATACTCCCTGTGTTGTCGATAGCCTTTCTTGTTGGAATAATCCGTTACGGTTCAGGTCTTGAATACGGTTTGAGTGTAGAGTACAATGGTAGGGAGATCGGTATGATAACTGCCGAGGCGGACTTCGAGGAGGCTGAGCGTGAGGCTCAGCAGCGAATATCCTATGTGAACAGCGATCAGACTATCGACCTTTCTGCAAAGTATTCGCTGAGGATAATCAACGAGAACGACAAGGTATATTCGGCTTCACAGCTTGCAAATGAAATGCTTGCGGCATCTGACCATGCACTTACGGAGGCTTATGGAATATACATTGATGGAAGATTTATTGGTGCTGTAAGAAATAAGGAAGCGGTACAGGATGCACTAAACGAGAGAATATTAAACTTCCGCGTGGATGGCGTTATAAAAGATGTTGGATACAATAGCGAAGTTGAGTACACAAAGGGCATGTACCTTTCTGATAGCGTTTTGACGGAAAAAGCAGCTATTGAACTGCTTACTTCTTCAAAAGAGAAGAAGTCCGTATATATCGCAAAGCGCGGAGATACAGCCGTTACCATCGCTGAGCAGTACAACATGGATCTTGCAAAGCTTGAGGAGCTTAACCCAGAGATAACCTCAAACTGCCGAAAAGGAATGCTTGTAAATGTTATCGAGACCGAGAGCTATTTGCCAATACAGTATGTACGTGAGATATCACCTGTTACATTTCTGGATTATGAAACTATAGAGGTGGAAACTAGCTCACTCAATGCCGGTACTCGTGACGTTATTGCAAGAGGGCAGCGTGGTGAAAAACTGAGCAATATAGAGGTAACATACGTGGATGGCAAGGAGTATTCCCGTAAGACTATAAGCACCAAGATAACCAAGCAGCCAGTTGTGGAAAAGATAGGTATAGGAATATATGCTGCAAGGCCTGACAGTCCCAGCACTGTACTCACAGGTTCAGGAGAGTTCGGTTGGCCAGTGGACGGCGGTTATGTCAGCGATCCATTCCTCAGTGATAGAAACCACAAGGGTATGGATATAGCAGCAAATACTGGAACTGAGATATATGCGGCGGCTGATGGCGTAGTAGTTTCGGCAGGCTGGAACTCAGGCGGATATGGCTATTTTGTACAGCTTGGACACACTGATGAATATCAGACAGTATACGGTCATATGAGTACTGTTCTAGTTGTTGATGGACAGGAGGTCTCAAGAGGACAGCTTATCGGAAAGGTTGGAAGTACAGGCGATTCAACAGGTCCGCATTGTCATTTCGAGGTGCGTCATAACGGAATATGTCTTGACCCTGCGATGTTTATAAATACTGCTGATAGCTTCAATGAGGAAGCCAACAGACAGTATGAAGAAAGAAAAAATAATAGATAAAAAAAGCTTCACACAAAATCATTTTGTGTGAAGCTCGTTTTTTAAGTATCCTTTTTTCAGCCGAGACCGAGTAGTATATTCTGTATAGCCTGTGCATCGCCAACGGTGATTCCGTCATCATTGAAATCTGCGTTGAATTTACCCTGTGCGGTAACACTATACTTGTTGGGATTTGCGAGAGCCTGCATTATGAGCACAGCATCTGCTAGATTGAATGTTTTATCGCAGTTTGAATCGCCGATAAGAGCGTTAAACATATCAATTTCTGTCCCATTAAATAATCCGTTGACCAAATCGCCGCTTAAAGAACTGCTTAAACCTGTTCCGTTCTGCATTATGTCATATATGCTTAAAAGGTCGGAAGTATCATAATCTGGAGTTACCTGAAAGCTGTCTGTAAGTCCAAATATAAGCGAGGACAGATCCAAATCGTCGAGTTCAGAGTAGTCCACAGAGCAGTCGAGATCCGTCTCCTCTATGAATTCCTCAAGAGTGGCATAAAAATCATCATTTTCGCTATCTGTATAGTCCATCAACTCTAGAAGATCGTCGAGCGACGATTCAAGATATGAGTCGGCAAGATAGTAAAATCCTTTGATATACCCCTTATCGTTAAGGGCGTTGAAAATTTTCTTTGCCTGACTAATGGAAATATCAGAGCTTATCATATCGTCTATGGAAATATCGTCATCGAAGAGATAGTAAAAGCTGCTGTCGAGCAAGTCAGTGTCAAGATCGGATTTTGTGTTGAGATTTACGATTGCTTCAGGGCAGACAGCCTTTATTATACTCAGGCAGTCTTCAAAATCAGCATCTTTTTTAATATCGAAGTTTATTCTGTTGGCAGTTCTCTGCTCAATAAGTATTTTTCCCAGGTCATTGATAAAAACGCGACTTGCCTCGGAATAACTGAGCTGATCCTTCCATTTATCGAGCAACGATGAAGGGTCATCGACCTCTATCATGGAGTATATGTCTTTAAGTCTTTTGGCAAGAGTGTCCTCTTCTGCATGGGAAGCCATAGGTACAGCCCAAGAAACAGAGGTGCAGAGCGCCGTTAAAACAGCAGCAATTCTGACTTTTTTCTTCATAAAAATCAACTCCTTATTAATAATCGGATTTCTTATCATTTTAATAATAGCATAAAATTTCTATGAAATCAATAGCTCAAGAGATATTTTTCCCTGTAGTTGTCGATACTGTCTGAACGAAAAAACAGTAACATCGCCAAATCGAAATACCTCCGCATGAAGAGCGACTTGAAATATTATTTTTTGTTTTTTCTGTATATGATAGCAAGGCCCTTAATAAGAAGGTTGCTGTCAAGGATTATCTTTGTTTTGCACAGAGGTACAACGAGTTCTGAAAGACCGCCTGTAGCTACAACCGTACACTTCTCACCCAATTCCTCCTCCATTCGCTCAATAATGCCATCGAGTGCGCTTGCGTTGGAGTAGAGAATTCCGCTCTTGAGGCAGTCAATAGTGTTAGTGCCAATAACATGGGGTGGAACTTCAAAATTGATCTTTGGGAGCTGTGCTGTTCTTGCAGTAAGAGCGTCTGAAGACACCTTCATACCCGTGAGAATAACACCACCACGATAATTCTTTTTGCTATCCACAACGGAAAGTGTAGTAGCTGTGCCCATATCAATTATGATAAGGGGAACGGGATACTGATTTATAGCTGCAACAGCATCAACAGCCTGATCACTTCCTAGCTGTGCAGGGTTGTCGATAAGAATATTTAGTCCAGTTTTTACTCCAGGACCTGCTATCATAACATCCACGTCAAAGAGCTTGCGGATAGCTTCTTTTACTGTGTTTGTGACTGATGGAACTACCGACGACATGATAGCGTCGTCAATGTCGGAAATGTTGAAGTTGTTCATTTCGAGGATAGTTTTGATAAGAACAGCGTATTCTGCAGCAGTTGCGTTGTGATTGGTACTTATTCTCTCAAAGAGGACTACCTCGTCCTTGTTATCAACGCAGCCGAAAACAATATTTGTATTACCGATATCTACCGCTAAAAGCATAGTATTTCTCCTTTTTGTTATTTATCCGTACGGAACGGAGGCAGAGGCAGGTCGTTTATACCGAAAAGCCCAACATCTGCGTAGTTAGTCCACTTGAATCGTGCCGAAACTGGTATTTTAACCTTATCGCTTCGAAGCTCAATATATGGGAGTCTCACCGTAGCATTTGCAGGGTAGTATTCTCCGTCATCGCCTTTAAGTTCAAAACCGTCAAGACATTTTGCATTCTTGCCGCCGAGCCCTTTTTCACAGTTTCTAAGGTGTATGAGCATAGTGCTGCCCATTACCTCGTAGTTGTCGTACATAGGCGGCAGAGTATCGCTATCGTTGAGTATATGATAGACCATATTCATAGCCTGCAAATAAAGCCTGTGTCCCACCTGTGACTTATCGACTGGGTGTATATTATTAAATTCTCCGCAGTCAAGGGCTACTGTGAGACCAGTATTTTTTACGGTGCGGAAAACCTTTTCCTGTGCTTCTCTAATGTAAGCCCAACTCTGGTTATCTTCTTCATACTCGTATCTGAACATAGGCAACTGCACGATGAGGAATGGCAACTCGTCGTCATGCCAGTCGCTTCGCCAGTTCTCAATAAGAGTTTTCAGTAGCACATCATAGGTCTTTGCACGGAAATCGTCGGATTCTCCCTGATACCATAGTACGCCGGCAAGAGTATATGGTGATATTCGACTAAGCATGGTCTCATAAAGGCCGCTTGGTCGAAGAGGGTTTTTTATATTCATAGGGCCAGGGTAAAGACTTTCGCCGAATTTTGATATAACAGTGCTCCACTTAGCATAGGGGTGTTCCGCAAGATATTTGTTGACATCCTTGTCCCATTTTCCCTGCTTTTCGGAGTATTCATCATACTCAGCTATCATTTCTTCATCGGTTTTGCCTTCTATGGCCTTATCATAGTCGTCAAGATATGGGTGCAGACGGCTGTCAAAGCTTAGGTATTCACGGCTTATCCATGCAGAAGCTGAAGTTCCACCCCAATTGCAACCGATAATACCGACAGTAACGCCGAGTCTGCGGCTGAGCTCCTTTGCGAAATAGTATCCCACAGCCGACCATGTACGGGAATTGTCAGGAGATGGCAACTGCCATCCCGATTCCTTTTCGGCAGCTATGAGTTCTTCGTTTGCCATTGAGCATTTGGGAGTATAGTAAAATCTCACGTTTTCGCTACTGCAGCCTGCAAGAGCAGCAGCGCCCCTACGTTCGTCCTTGAGCTCAAACTCCATGTTAGACTGTCCGCCTGCAAGCCAAACTTCACCGATAGCGACGTTCTTGAATATCTTTTTTACAGCTCCGCAACAGACTTCGAGTGTACATGAACCAAGTTCTCTTCTCGGAGGAAGCACGGCTTCCCATTTGCCGTCCTTAATAACTGCACGCGCCGAGCTCTGCAGTTCTGGAATGCTTACCGTGATTACCTTTTCTTTTTTGGTGCAGGTGCCGAAAACGCGGATGTTCTTATTTCGCTGCAGCACCATATTATCGCTGAAAACAGATGCTATCTTCATAATATTTCCCCTTTTTATTTAAAACTTAGTGCGCCGGTGTTCTCCATAGCCTTGAGAAGTGTAAAACGTGCTTCATCGCGGCATTCTGGCTTTGCCATGTAGTACATATATGTTTCAAGGACGTTTATTGGACTTGCAGTTCTGCCCTCTATTTTGAACTGCTCAAACCCCATAGGCACGTATTTCTCCCATATATCATCAGGAGAGATGTGCGTACGGAGATTTCTTATCTCGAATAGACCTCTCTGAGAGTAAGGGCAGTCGCGATAGTGGTCTGGGTCGTATTTTGCGGCGTCAAATGGTAGATTAGGGTACTTCTTTATATGCTCATTATAGGCTATCTGTTGAACGCCTATTGAGTAATAGTGTGCTGATCGTCTTGGACAATTCGGCTCACAGCAAGCATTTGACAGAAATTCTATCCTAGGTCTGTCCTCCATTGGAACCTGTTCAAGCAGGTCAAACTTATTATTGAGGTCATAGTCCATAACGACTATGTGATAGTCTTTTTTCAGTTCTTCAAGAAGTCCTTCAATAGTATTTAGACGCTTGCATGTCGAGCTTGTAAGCTTGTAATCAGGAAAATTATGTCTGATATAGTCCTCTAGCATTGGCGACATAACGATAGCCTCGTTGAGTCCGTTATTTGCCATTGCCATGACCATGTTGCAGAACTGATCGCTAAGATGTTTCTTTTCAAGTGCAGGATTTGTGAATGTAAAGCGGAGGGGAATACCTCTGTCGTTGAAGGCTTTGATAACACTTTTGACGAAGTTCTTATCGCATACTCCACCCTGAGTTCTGCCACCATTCCATATTGATGGCGGAAAAACTCCATAAAAAGATGCAATTTCGACTCCTTCGCGGAAGAACTCAGGGTTATGCTCGAGAAGCTCCGCAAAGAGTAGGTTAAGCTTGAAATTTCCTGAGAAGTCGGGAAGATGAAAACGTACTCGCATATTTTTCTCCTTTTAAATCCGATTATTTAGATTTGTCAGTAGTGTGATAGCTGGTGCGTCATATGCAGTCTCCGCGCTCCGAGACAACCTCGTAGCCCGCAGATGATATTCTTTTTTGAAGGCAGTTGCGGCATTCAGCAGCCTCTTCACCTGTGCATATCTTATTGTCGTAAAGGTCATACTTCTTGCGAACCATAACTGGAGAAAGGTTGGGCATTACAACGTTGCATCCTGTTTGTAAGCCAAGCTCTCTGCCATTGGGGGCAACAGTTCCGAGTGCAGTTGTGGCAGGAAGAAGGACTTTGGGGAACATGAGTCTTAGTATACCTAAAAGCCTTAGCGTAAGTTCGAGAGTGCCGCCTTTTTCTTCCGAAAACGGAGTATTATGGTGAGGAATGAAAGGCCCTATTCCTATCATTTGCGGCTTTAACTCCTGCAAAAAGCGCAAGTCTGCAATGATATGTTCCACAGTCTGGTAAGGCGCTCCGACCATGAAGCCTGCACCTACTTGATATCCTAGCTCTTTCAGCTGAAACAGGCACTTTTTACGGTTTGTTAGACTCATTTCCTCTGGGTGGAGTTTTGAATACAATTCCTGAGAAGCGGATTCGTGACGCAGCAGATACCTGTCAGCACCCGCTTCTCTCAGCCTTTTATAGCTTTCATATGAGCGCTCTCCAAGGGATAAAGTTATCGCACAGTCGGGATATTTTTCCTTTATCTCGGTTATCAATGGGCATAGAAAGTCATCGGTGAAAAAAGCGTCCTCTCCGCCCTGCATTACGAATGTGCGGAAGCCTAGCTCATATCCGTTTTCACAGCATTTAAGTATATCTTCACGAGAAAGTCGGTAACGGTCAGCTTCGAGATTTCCTCGACGGATACCGCAGTAAAGGCAATTATTCCTGCAGTAGCTCGAAATCTCAATAAGTCCACGCAGAAACACTTTATTTTGATAGCTTTTCTGCCTTACTTCGTTGGCGCGTCTGCGTAGAAGCTCTGCAGTGGCAGTATCATTTGTATTTATTAGTATCCTCAGTTCATTGTCTGTTAAGTCACCTGTATTGTATAGCTTTTCAACTAAATCTGTCATATCAGCCGCCTAATCTTATCATTTCGTCTATGCATTTCCTTGCCTGTGCAATGAGCTCGTCGTCCATTAGTATCTCGCAATATTCACGGTTTTCACCACTTATTGCAAGGAGTGTATTGTATACATCGGGAAGTGTGGTAAGTTTCATATTATGGCAAACAAGGTCACGGCTCACTGGATAAAATCTTTTTTCAGGACAGTCGTACTGCAAATGTTCTACGATAGAGTTTTCTGTACCGATGATGAATTCTGTTTTTTCCGACTTCTTTGCATAGTCCATTATGCCCGTAGTAGAGCCTACATAATCCGCAAGATCCACCACTTTAGGAGTACATTCAGGGTGAACGAGGAAGAGTGCGTCGGGATGCTCCTTTTTAGCGGCAAGAACTTCATTTGCTGTTATCCTTGCATGTGTTGGACATCCTCCCTGAAGGAGTTTTATGTCCTTGTCAGGACATTGCTTTTTTATGTAGTTTCCGAGATTGCAGTCTGGAATGAATAATATCTT
>JAFZYX010000004.1 GCA_017616055.1 Ruminococcus sp. | reverse complement strand
GGCAGAGATGGTCAATCAAGTCAGATAATTTCGCTTGGTGAGTTGAGGAATACTCAGGTTGATATGTTTACGACAGTTTTTATCGGTAACTCTGAGACTAAGGTCGTAGGTGGAAAAATGGTAACTCCAAGAGGCTACCGCAATGTGTAGTGTTCTTATATTCGGTGGAACTACCGAGGGCAGGGAAATAGCTGAATATTGCTCGGAAAAACGAATTTCAGCCGCCGTTTCTGTTGCTACGGAGTATGGAGCGGAGTTGCTTCCTAAAAGCAGTTATATAAAAAGGTTTATAGGCAGACTCGATGCTGACGGCATAAAGGAGCTTATTCTTCGTCTTGAATGCATCGCGGTAATAGATGCGACTCACCCATATGCAGAAGAGGTAACAAAAAATATCGTTATTGCCTGCAACGCCCTTAATATGCCTTATTACAGGCTTATTCGGGCACCAGAAAATCTTTCTGACTGCATTAAAGTTAAGAGTATGGACGATCTTGTTGTAAAGCTTAACTGCTGTGTTAAAAAAGTTCTCAGTACTCTTGGCAGCAAGGAACTGCCAAGACTTGCCGAAGTTTGTGATTATGCTGACAGGATATGGATCAGGGCTCTGCCAATGGAGGAAGTGAGAAAAAGCTGTATAAAACTAGGCTTCTGTGAGGACAGGCTGATACTTGAAAAAGGACCATTTACTGTAGAGCAAAATATTGAGCATATAAGAAAGAGTGGCGCAGAGATTCTTGTGACAAAAGAGAGCGGAACTATCGGCGGTTTCCCAGAAAAACTGAAAGCAGCAAAACTATGTGGAATTGACGTTGCTGTTCTGGTAAGACCTACGGAAAAAGGCTTTACAGCGGAGGAGATAAAGATAATTCTTAATGAAATGAGGTGAAGAGTTGAAGATATACATAGTCGGAACGGGAATGGATGGTGCAAAAACGCTGACCAGAGAAGCTATGGAGGCAATTGGAAAATCTGATGTTCTTATAGGTGCAGAGAGAATGTTGGAGCCTTTTAAATCATTGGGAAAGCCTATGTTTGCAGAGTACCGCAGCGATGATATAGAGAGGTATTTGGAGGATAACAGTTTTATTACGGCAGCTATTCTCATGTCCGGAGACTGCGGATTTTTCAGCGGTGCCAAAAAACTAAGCGATAAGCTTGCAAAGTATTCGCCTGAGGTGATATGTGGTATTTCTTCACCTGTTTACCTTTGTTCAAAGCTAGGGAAAGAATGGTCGGATTGTTTTTTTGTGAGCCTTCATGGTAAAAAATCAAATATCGTTAGAAACGTTAGAGCTCATAAAAAAACATTTTTTCTTCTAGGCGGAGATGTATCTCCAGCTGACGTGTGTCGCCGTCTGTGCGAATATAGAATGGGCGAAATTTATGTATATATTGGTAAAAATCTCGGTTACGATAACGAATTGATATTGAGCGGAAAGGCTTCAGAGTTTGTGGAAAATGATACTGACGGACTTTGTGTTATGCTCTGCGAAAATCCCGATTATGAACAGTTCATTCCAAGCGGTATCGATGATGAGAAGTTCATAAGAGGAAATGTTCCTATGACAAAATCAGAGATAAGAACAGTGGCTGT
>JAFZYX010000215.1 GCA_017616055.1 Ruminococcus sp. | reverse complement strand
CGGCGGACAGGACATAAAGTGTTTCAAGATAAAAAACAAGAGCATAGACAGTATTATGTTGAACGAAGCTTGTTCTTCGGGCTGCGGCTCTTTCATACAGACGTTTGCAATGGCTCTCGGTTATGATATTGCTGAGTTTTCGCGCCTTGGACTTTTTGCTGAGCATCCGGTTGATCTCGGTTCACGCTGTACAGTATTCATGAACAGCTCGGTAAAACAGGCTCAGAAGGATGGCGCTACAGTTGAGGATATTTCCGCAGGACTGTCATCGTCTATTATTAAGAATGCTATTTATAAAGTTATTCGTGCAAATTCTCCTGACGACCTTGGTAAGAATATAGTCGTTCAGGGTGGAACATTCCTTAATGATGCAGTTTTACGCTCGTTCGAGAAGGAACTGGGCAGAAATGTTATCCGTCCTGCTATTTCTGGACTTATGGGAGCTTTTGGTTGCGCTCTTTATGCAAAGGAGCGTGCAAATGATGAGCCTTCAAAGCTTATCTCTGCGGAGGAGCTTGAAAACTTCACATATACATCACGTTCTGCAAACTGCGGCGGATGTACTGCTCACTGTCAGCTTAATATCATCAGTTTCGGACAGGGAAGGCGATTCATTTCAGGTAACCGCTGTGAAAAGGGAAGCGGTTCAGCAAACAAGAATACAGTTCCAAATCTATATGAGTTTAAATACGACAGCATACTAAATACTGTGAAAACACACCAGCCTAAACGTTATCGCGGTACTGTAGGACTTCCTCTTGCACTTGGCTTTTACGAGCAGTTGCCTTTCTGGCATATGCTGTTCACAACATTAGGCTTCAGAACGGTTATTTCCGACGAGAGTTCACGTGATATGTACTATCTCGGACAGCATACCATTCCCTCGGATACGGTTTGCTACCCTGCAAAGCTAACCCACGGACATATAGAGAACCTGCTTGACAAAGGTGTGGATTTTATATTCTATCCATGTATGAGCTATAATCTCGATGAAGGTGGAAGCGACAACCACTTCAATTGTCCTGTAGTTGCATACTATCCCGAGCTTCTCAAAGCTAACAATCCTCGTCTTAACGACAATAATTTCATACATCCCTACCTTGACCTTAACATAAAGAAGAACGTCATAAAGGTAATGGGACAGGCTCTGAAAAAGTATAATGTCAATGGAAAGATACCTGCAGCAGTGGACAAGGCCTATGAAGCCCTCGAGACTTACCATAACAGCGTTACACGCAAAGCTATGGAGATAATTAATCAGGCAAGAGCAGAGGGACGAAAGATAATCGTTATTGCCGGCCGCCCGTACCACATTGACAAGGAGATAAACCACGGTATTCATAAGCTGGTATCGAGTCTCGGAATGGCTGTAATAACCGAAGACAGCATTGCAGGGCTTGCGGATACTCCAAAGCTTGGTGTACTTAACCAGTGGACATATCATTCTCGTCTTTATCGTGCTGCGAAGTATGTCACAACTCAGCCAGATATGCAGCTTATACAGCTTGTTTCATTTGGCTGCGGAATTGATGCTGTAACAGGCGATGAGGTGAGACATATACTTGAAAGCCGCGGAAAGCTTTACACGCAACTTAAGATAGACGAGATAAATAACCTTGGAGCAGCAAGGATAAGACTGAGAAGCCTTGTAGCTGCTATGGAACAGAAATAATGCTCGAATGGGCGCATTCTTTGCGCTCGTTTTTACGGCTTTCGAGTGCTGGTCAAGTGCTTGAATACGGGATGCCAAGGACGGCTTTCCCTACATATAAAAACGGAGGTATAAAAAGTGCCCGAATATGCAAAATTTACCGAGGATATGATAAAAACGCATACTATTCTCGTTCCAGATATGTTACCTATACACTTTAAAATGCTTATATCCATATTTGAAGCAAAGGGCTACAAGCTGGAGCTGCTCCGCAATGATTCACGGGCAGTAGTTGATGAGGGACTTAAAAATGTCCATAATGATGCCTGCTATCCTGCACTGCTGGTTATCGGACAGTTCATGGATGCACTGAAAAGCGGAAAATACGATCCTGACAAGACTGCTCTGTTGATAACTCAAACCGGAGGTGGCTGCCGAGCTTCAAACTACATTCATCTGCTGAGAAAAGCAGTTGCAAAGAACTATCCACAGATACCTGTTGTGTCTCTTAATTTCAGCGGGCTTGAAAAAGACAGTGCATTTAAGATAACTGCACCCATGTTCCTGCAAATGCTCTATGCCGTGCTCTATGGAGATCTTCTCATGACCTGTTATAACAAGTGCAGAGCCTATGAGATAAATAATGGCGATTCAAAGAAAATGCTGGATAAATGGCACAGGAGACTTTGCAACATCTTCCTGAAAGGCAGTAAGATGTTTCTTAAGACCAAGAAAATCTACAGGGATATATTGAACGATTTTGCTTCGATACCTTTGAGCAGTGAAAAGAAGATAAGAGTAGGCATAGTCGGTGAGATTTATGTAAAATACTCCCCACTTGCAAACAATCATCTTGAGGACTTCCTAATTTCTGAAGGCTGTGAACCAGTTGTACCATCGCTTCTTGAGTTCGTAATGTATTGTGCTGCAGGCACTTTTAACGACGCCAAGATATATGATCACGTCACAAAACAGTCAATTTTCAATAAGATAGG
>JAFZYX010000214.1 GCA_017616055.1 Ruminococcus sp. | reverse complement strand
TAATTATTTTTTACCACAGAGATAAAAAACAGCCATAAGGATCATTTAAGTTTCCTTATGGCTGTTTTGTATTATAAGCTGGTTTATACAGACTTTACGCAATTTCTGCCGCTGGACTTTGCATTGTAGAGCGCTCTGTCCATACGGTTGAAAGCATCATCGAAACTATCGTCTGCATTTATTGTCGTAACGCCGATACTGCATGTTATTTGTCCAATCTTGCCGAAAGGTTCTTCTGATATGATTCTACGAAGTCCTTCTGCAAGAGCATAGGCTTTTTCGTTCCCTGTATCATAGCAAACAACTACAAATTCTTCGCCGCCCCAACGACCGAGAACTGCATTTAAGTCACGTATGTAGTCAGAGATAATCTTTGTGAACTGCACAAGGGTAACATCACCTGTAGAGTGACCGAATTTGTCGTTAACGTGCTTGAAGAAATCAATATCGAGGATCATAAGTGATACGTCGCGGTTTTTGGTGCGTTTCTCCTTCAAAGCGTTTCTGATTTCAGTTTCCATTCTTCCGTGATTGAATACATTTGTAAGAGAATCACGCGAAGCAAGCTGTTCATATTTCTTCATAGTCTCAAGGAGCTCTATGGAATTTTCATGGATATTCTGTACCATGAATACAAAACGGAAATCGTCCTCGTTGCTTGTTTCTGAACGGCTGAATATCAGCTTTACCCAAATATACTTACCCTCGAGATTCATCATAAGGCAGTCAAATGAGGTGGTACGTCCTGGAGCAAGGTTCTTTTTTAGGTACTCTGGATCTGTTCTTTCAAGGAAGAGAGCCTGGTCATCGGGCCAGATCATATTAATGATCATAGTTCTCCACTCCGAGTACTTTATCTCTTGTTGCATAACTTCATCAGAGATCTCAGTTACGCTTATGCTGCTGGTAGTATCCTGAACGAGGTCTATATACATTGAAAAAAGGTAGGTATTCTGTATGGTGTTAACTTTCTGGACTGTAAGCTCGTCATTAACGAACATTTCCTTATCAATCTCATCAAGAATGAAAAGATATGTACTATTAGCTTCGATAGGGTATACAGACATTTGAACTACATGGGTGATATCATTTTCGATAATATTTACACGTTTGCTGTATTTACCATGGAAATTGCCTTCGTTTGGAATAAATACATGGTAATCCTCGGTTATTTCATCGCTGCTTTTGTTGAAGTGATACCATATCTTTCTGACGAGTTCGATATAATCTCCTTCATTATCGATATAGTCAGCAAACATACCCTCTTTCTTTAGGGCTTTGTATCTGTCAGTTTCATCATCGACAATTATTATACAATCAACACTGTTGCCTATAAATTTTATTGCGTCTTCACAAGAAAAGTTATCAATGTTTATATTACTCATATCTTAGTCTCCCCCTAATGATGTAAAAATTGTTTTTGGCTTCAAAATAATCAATATACTATAAAGCAATATCCTTTAAAAAAGAATATCATAATCCAATAATATAATATCACATTTGGGATAAATATTTGAAAACAAATTATGAACATATGTATATGATAGGATAAATTGTAGCTTTTACCAATTAATTGGTTTGTTAGTTGTTGAAATTGACAATTGTAATTTCATGACATTTGTGGCACTTCATGTCTTAGATGTGCTGTCTATTTTACTGATTGAGGATAAAGAAAGGTATTATATTAGTTGAAATGTATATGAAGGTTCTTAATACTGACGAATATGAAATATGCCGATAATATATGTATACAGACAATACGAATTATTATCATATATGAAATACATGAAAAGGTAAAAAAATGCGGCACGAATTGTGACATTCGTGCCGATTTATTTGCGATAAAATCAAATCGCAATATGATAATCACCAAGAACTATTATAAATCAATCCGCTGAAGTAGCCAGTGAATTATAAAGATGTTATAGACTTAGACGATACAGTGTACTCATTAGCCGAAATGAAGAATCATATTTGATCAAAAAAACATAGTTGAAATGAGAGCTTCAGTTAGAAAACAGCATTGAAAGTACACTTGTTACTTGACTTTGATTGAAAAACAATTATTTTAATTCTATTTTCTATTCGTGGGCTCTTAGGGAAGTACGGACTTCCATAAGAGCAAAGCCGAGAATGTTCTGTCCAGACCACTTTTCGGCATTAAGTCTGCTTTCGTCGTGGAGATCAATTCCGCAAGCCCATATCTTGTCATTTACTGCGCATTCCACAAGATACGCATCTCCTGTATCCAGCAGGAGTTTTTTCAAATTATCGTTCTGAGAAAATTTTGCGTAAAGGCCATTTATGGCAATAAGCTGTCGCTTGCCTGCCCAGATATTGTCAATATAGTTCTGAGCTTTTCTGCCAAGGGACTTTTGAATAGATACGTCATCGGTGGCAAGTATGTCCTTTGCGGTTATGATGTCATCGAAGCAAAGGCATTTATTATACATAATATATTGTTCCATAGAAGTATACTTTATTCCGTTAACTGTAAAATCGGAGAGATACCAGTTGCTCAGGAAACCATATGGTTCATTGGGGTTATGAAAAAAGTATGCATTAAATAACTGAGTCCCAATTTTTAGCTTGTATTCTGTGGGGCTGTTATCGTCGGACTGGAGCGAAAAGAATTTGTTGAGTATCTCATTGCCCATCTCAAATGTTTCGTCACGAAGCACCGAAAAAACTATATCTATATCAGCGTTCTCAGTTTTGATGAAGTCCCTGCATGCTGAAAAAGCAGTTTCCCATGCGGCTTTTTGTGGATATCCGTAGATACCAGCAGAAACAAGAGGAAAAGCTATAGATTTACAGCCGTTTTCTTTTGCAACTTTAAGGGACTGGTAATAAGTGCTGTAGAGCAGTTTCTCCTCATCTTGATCTCCGCCGCGCCATATAGGACCTACAGCGTGTATTACATATCTGGCTTTTAACTCAAATCCAGGAGTGATTACTGCTGAACCTGTGTTACAAAAGCCTATTTTATCACAAGCGCGTTTCAGTTCGGCATAGCCGGCAGCAGAAAAAATAGCTCCGCATACGCCTCCACCTGCCGAAAGATGATTGTTTGCGGCGTTGACGATAGCATCGGTATCAAGGCTTGTAATGTCTGCTTTTACGATGGATATTTTTTTCACTGTATTCCCTCGCTCTCTCCACAATAATAACCAAATCAAGAAGCAGTGAACGAATAAAACGTTCACTAATACACTATTATTATACCATTCGGTCATCAGAAAATCAATAGTAATGTGACGATAAGTTGAAAAAAGTTGTAAATGTAAAAATATAATTATAATGTGAACTTTATGTCAACTAAAGAGATCGGGAATTGTAAAAAGAATGATATTGAATTTACCACCTTATTGATTTACAATTTTATTTAAATCTTTTAGAAACGAGTGGATTCTGATAAAAATATTAATTGACAAGTTGCTGAATATTTGCAGTCTGGCAAGTTATAGAAAGAATAAACTAACGGTATATAAAATTTATATATCTCTTTTTTGACAAAAAAGCAAAATCACAGATAATACACTAAATTTTCACGAATTATCTATATTTAAGTGGTAATTTAATCTGTTGCTTTTGGACTGAAAATTAAAAATACTTAAGCAACTTTTGAATATAATGCATAATAATCGCAAAATTTGACTTGTTATTGAAAAGTGGTCAGTGTATAATTAGCACAGATATATAAAAAAAGAGCAATAGGCTCAATCGGGGATTACTTTAATCATAAATTTGCTTTATTAAACAAAGGAGTGATTGAAGTGAAAATTTCAAAATTCAAGAAGGTCATCAGTGGAACCGTATCCTTATTGATGATCGCATCAAGTGTTCCATTTTCATCTTCTGCAGCTGTAGGAAATATTGACTTAGGCAGCGTTTCCGACAATAAAGTGGAAGGCGGCTTCGGTGGTCAAGCTGGTGGCTGGGATATGGGCGGCAACGGCGGCTTTGACATGAGCCAGTTTGGTGGTCAGGGTGGCTTTGATATGAGCCAGTTCGGCGGCCAGGGTGGCTTTGATATGAGCCAGTTCGGCGGCCAGGGCGGCTTTGACATGAGCCAGTTTGGTGGCCAAGGTGGAGCAGGTGGCTTCGACATGAGTCAGTTCGGCGGCGGTAACGCAGGCGGCGGCATGGACTGGAGTGGCTTTGCAGGCGGATTTAACGGCGGCGGAGCAAACATTGGCGGAGACGCAGGTAACGGCGGAAATGCTCAGTCTGGTCTTAACGCAAAGATCAAGGGCGATATGCCTACAACTGTTCCAAGCGGAGTAGAGAAGAGCAGCCAGTGCAAGGTAGAGAAAAAGTCCTATATGTGCAAATTTACTGGCAAGCAGAAGAACTGTAATGTAATTCTTCCTCCAAACTATGATCCAAGTAAAAAATATCCTGTAATGTTCATTCTCCATGGTATCATGGGCAGTGAAAACGACATGGTAAGCGGAATGGGCGTTCAGGAACTTATGACAGGACTTATGTCTAGCGGTCAGGCAGAGGAGTTTATAGCAGTAACTCCTAATATGTTCACCAGCAAGACAATGAACAGTCCAAGTGGAATAAATCAGCAGACATGCGCAGAGTATGATAACTTCCTGTATGATGTAACAGAGAGCCTTCTTCCTTTCATCAAGGAGAATTACTCTGTTAAGGAAGGCAGAGAGTATACAGCTATCACAGGATTCTCAATGGGAGGCCGTGAAGCTATCTACTGCGGAATCATGCGCCCTGACGTATTCGGATACGTAGGTGGTGCTTGTCCTGCACCGGGTATCACACCAGGTACAGATTCATTCATGTCGCATCCAGGCTGTATGCAGGAGAGTGAGTTCAAGTTCAGAGATGTTGGACCTGAGCCTGAGGTATTCATGATCACAGGTGGTACAAATGACTCTGTTGTTGGTACATTCCCATCACAGTACAGCAGTATCCTTACAAAGAATGGTGTTAACCATGTATATCAGTCCATTCCGGGTGGTGGACACGGCGCTGAGTCTGTAAAGCCTCATCTCTATACATTTATGAGATATGCTTTCAAGAGCAGTGAGGGTGGCAGCTCAGTAGTTACAACAGAACCTGTTGTTACAACTACAACAACTAAGCCAACAACTATTGCAACTACTACAACAACTACAACAACTGTAAAGGCAGTTGACCTTAAGGAAGAGCTCAATTCAAAGGTTTCAAAGTGGGGCGATGCTAACGGCGACGGTTCAATAGATATGGCTGACGCTGTAGCTATTATGCAGTCTCTTGCAAATCCGAACAAGTATAAACTTTCGGATCAGGGTAAATTCAATGCAGATGTTTATGAGGCAGGCGGCGGTGTTACATCAAATGATGCAGCTGCTATCCAGAAGTATTTATTAGGTCTCATAAAGTCACTTCCCGAGAGCTATTCTGACGATATAAAGACTGTTACTACATCAGAGGCTCCAAAGCCTACAACAACAACTAAGGCTACAACAACTACTACAACAACTAAGGTTACAACTACAACACCCAAGGTAACAACTACTAAAGGAACATCTCCAAGCGGACAGAAGTTTACTGTAGGCAACGGCAAAACTCAGTACAAGGCTGATGATGTTGATGGCTATAGTTATGAGATCTGGCTTGATAATACAGGCGGAAGCGGTTCTATGACTCTTGGAAGCGGCGGTACATTCAGCACTGAGTGGAGCGCACAGGTTTCAAGAGGTAACTTCCTTGCTCGTCGTGGTAGAAACTATGATCGTACAAAGAAAGCTACTGACGTAGGTACTATCGTAATGGATTATGCAGCTGAGTATTCAGCAAGCTCACAGGGTAATTCACGTCTTTGTGTTTATGGTTGGATGACAGATCCTCTTGTAGAGTACTACATCATCGAGGACTGGGTAAACTGGTGCCCATCTCCTAACGGTCAGAGTAAGACTGTTACAATCGATGGAGCTCAGTATGAGATCTTCCAGCTCGACCATACAGGTCCTACAATCCTCGGCACAAATGAGACATTCAAGCAGTACTTCAGCGTTCGTAAGTCTAAGAGAACATCAGGTACTATTACAGTATCAGATCACTTCAAGGCTTGGAAGGAAGCAGGCTGGAATATAGGTAACCTTACTGAGGTAGCACTCAACGTAGAAGGTTGGGAGAGCAGTGGTAAGGCTAACGTAACAAAGCTTGAGATTACATCAGGCAGCGGAAGCAATAACAGCCAGCAGAACGACAATCAGCAGAATAACAACCAGCAGAATAACGACCAGCAGAATGACAAGCCAAAGGTTGATACATCCAAGAAGCTCTGTGCTATCTCATTTGATGATGGTGCTTCAGCTTCAAGCAAGTCAGATCCTGGTTACAGAATTATAGACGCTCTTATCAAGAACAACATGACAGCAACTTTCTTCATCGTTAGTGACTGGATCAAGACAAATGATCAGATCAAGTACGAGTATGAGAACGGAATGGAAGTAGCTAACCATACTAAGACACATCCACACCTAGGTTCAATGGGTTCATCACAGATCAGAAGCGAGTGGGAGCAGTGCAACAGCAAGCTCAAGGGCATCATCGGCACTGAGCCTTCACACCTCATGAGACTTCCTTATCTCGAGAGCAACGGAACAGTTCAGTCTGCTCTTAATGATGTACCGCTTATCAGCTGTGCAATCGATACTCAGGACTGGAACAATGCTTCAAAGGATCAG
>JAFZYX010000213.1 GCA_017616055.1 Ruminococcus sp. | reverse complement strand
GCACAATTCGCAGACCTTGAGGACGCCCTTGCAGAAGAGAAGGATAAATACCTGAGGTTGTTCGCTGAGTATGACAACTACCGCAAGAGGACTGCAAAAGAGAAAACGGAAACTTATCAGAACGCTTCTGTTCAATTTGTGGAGAAACTTCTCCCCGTTCTCGACAGCTTTGAAAGGTCACTTGAAGCGGAATGTACCGACGAAAACTTCAAAAACGGAATGAATATGATCTACAATCAGTTCAAAAACTTCCTTACGCAGATGAATGTCAACGAAATAGAAGCTCTAGGAGCTGAATTTGATCCTAATATACACAATGCTATACAACAGCAGGACGGAACAGACTACGCAAGCAATTATGTATGCGCAGTATTCCAAAAAGGCTATATGCTTGGAGATAAACTTGTAAGGCCTGCTATGGTGGCAGTGGCAATTTAGCCTTAGACCCCATTATTTAAGGCAAGGC
Source organism: Ruminococcus sp. (assembly GCA_017616055.1). Taxonomy (GTDB): domain Bacteria; phylum Bacillota; class Clostridia; order Oscillospirales; family Ruminococcaceae; genus Ruminococcus. The sequence goes on along the minus strand of JAFZYX010000213.1, from coordinate 3,971 downwards.
TTTACATCAATCAAAACATTCAAATATGTCCGCAAAGCGGACACCATCAACTTAAGGCTAATGTCTAATAGCTGATGGCTTATAAATAGGAGGAATAAATTATGGGAAAAATCATTGGTATCGATCTTGGTACAACAAACTCTTGCGTAGCTGTTATGGAGGGCGGTAGCGCTGTAGTTATCCCCAATAGCGAGGGGGCAAGAACAACTCCTTCAGTCGTTGCTTTTACAAACAATGGCGAACGTCTCGTTGGTCAGGTGGCTAAGAGACAGGCTATCACAAACCACGACAGAACTGTTTCTTCTATCAAGAGACACATGGGTTCTGATTATAAAGTTTCTATCGACGGCAAGAACTACACGCCTCAGGAAATCTCAGCTATGATACTCCAGAAACTCAAGGCTGATGCAGAGGCTTACCTCGGCGAGTCAGTAACAGAGGCAGTTATCACAGTTCCTGCTTACTTCACAGACTCACAGAGACAGGCTACAAAGGACGCTGGTCAGATTGCAGGTCTTACTGTTAAGCGTATCATAAACGAGCCTACAGCAGCTGCTCTTTCATATGGTATCGATAAGGAAGAAGAGCAGACCGTAATGGTTTACGACCTCGGTGGCGGTACATTTGATGTATCTATCATTGAAATGGGCGAGGACGTTCAGCAAGTACTTGCTACTGCAGGTAACAATCGCCTCGGTGGTGACGACTTCGATCAGCGTATCATCAACTGGATAGTTGATGAATTCAAGAAAACTGAGGGCATTGACCTTTCACAGGACAAAATGGCTGCTCAGAGACTTAAGGATGCAGCTGAAAAGTCAAAGATTGAACTTTCTTCCACAACAACATCCAATATCAATATCCCATTCATCACTGTAGACGCTTCTGGTACACCTAAGCACCTCGACCTCACTCTAACACAGGCTAAGTTTAACGAGCTCACAGCTGACCTCGTAGAGGCAACAATGGGACCAGTAAGACAGGCTCTCAACGACAGTGGACTCAGCATCTCAGAGATCAATAAAGTTCTCATGGTCGGCGGTTCTTCAAGAATTCCTGCTGTACAGGAAGCTGTAAAGAAACTTATCGGAAAAGAACCATTCAAGGGTATCAACCCTGACGAATGCGTAGCTCTTGGTGCTGCATATCAAGGCGGCGTTCTCGGCGGCGACGTTAAGAACGGTCTCCTTCTCCTTGATGTAACTCCTCTTTCTCTCGGTATTGAAACAGCAGGCGGCGTTTGCACAAGAATGATTGAAAGAAATACAACTATCCCTACAAAGAAGTCACAGGTATTCTCAACATACGCAGACAATCAGCCTGCAGTTGATATCAATGTTCTTCAGGGTGAGCGTGAATTTGCACGTGATAACAAGCAGCTCGGAACTTTCCGTCTTGACGGTATAGCTCCTGCACCAAGAGGAATTCCACAGATTGAGGTAACATTTGATATTGACCAGAACGGTATCGTTCACGTATCCGCTAAGGACCTCGGCACAGGCAAGGAGCAGAACATCTCTATCACAGCTTCTACGAATATGTCCAAGGAGGATATCGATAAAGCTGTCAAGGAAGCAGAGCAGTACGCAGCTGAGGACAAGAAGCGCCGTGAAGCAGTTGACAACAAGAACGAAGCTGAAAACCTTGTATTCCAGTGTGAAAAGGCTCTCACAGACTTTGGCGACAAGGTTTCCGCTGATGAAAAATCCAATATCGAGGCTAAGTGTACAGCTCTCAAGTCTGCTATCGCAGCCGACAATAATGACGAAATCAAATCTCTTAAGGAAGATCTCCAGAAGGCATTCTATGATCTCTCTGCAAAGATTTACCAACAGGCAGCCCCTAACGGCGGACAGGGAGGTATTGATCCTTCACAGTTTGCTAACATGGGTGGTGCAGCTGATGCAGGTGCTCAGAGCGGAAATGACGACGGAGTAGTTGATGCAGACTTTACAGAAGTATAATGAAAAAGCTAAGAACGATATTGCTCATAGCCGCTTTTGCAGCTCTGATATGCATTGCGTTCAAATGGTTCTATGGACTTGCGAACGATAATCTTACAGATTACGATGGCGGCAGAGGCAAATACGAAGAATCAGTTGACGAAAGCTTATAATGCTTTAGGGCGGAAATATTTTCCGCCCTAAAGGTGTATTCGGGCGTGAAAAAAGTGCGCCATTTTGAAGTGATTATGGCACAATTATTGGAGTGGAAACTCTCCCCTCCACTTAAGGTGTATTAATATAATGCGTAATGCTTAATTCGTAGTTCGTAATTATTTATGTATTGTATTTAATTACGCATTATGCATTACGAATTACGAATTAAGATGAACGGAGAATAGATATATGGCTGAAAAAAGAGATTATTATGAAATCCTCGGTATTCAGAAGGGTGCTTCCGAGGACGAGATAAAAAAAGCCTTCCGTAAAAAGGCAAGAGAAAATCACCCCGACCTCCACCCCGACGATCCCTCATACGTTGAGAAGTTCCAGGAGATAAATGAGGCCAACGAGGTGCTTTCTGATCCCGAAAAGCGTGCTCGCTACGATCAGTTTGGTCACGCAGGAGTTGACCCAAGCTACGGCGGCGGCGCTGACGGCATGGGTGGTTTTGGCGGCTTTGCCGATATGGACGATATCCTCGGCAGTATCTTCGGTGGCTTTGGCTTTGGCGGTGGCGCCAAACGCTCCAATGCAAACGCTCCGCGCAGAGGCGCAGATATACAGGAGACAGTTTCCATAAGCTTTATGGACGCTTGCAATGGCAAAAAACAGGACATCAAGATAAACCGTATGTGTGTTTGCGAATCCTGTAAAGGATCAGGCGCTGAACCAGGCACTCAACCTGATATATGCCCAGACTGTCAAGGCAGAGGTACTATCAAGGCTACTCAGCGTACTCCTTTTGGAGCTATTTCTTCTACAAAAGCTTGCCCTCACTGCGGCGGAAAGGGTAAGATAATCAAAAGTCCATGCAGCAAGTGTCGCGGAGTAGGACGAATCAGAGTTCAGAAAACAGTTTCTGTTGATATACCTGCAGGTATTGATGACGGACAGACACTGCGTATCGGTGGTCAGGGTGACTGTGGCGTAAACGGAGGTCCAAACGGTGATCTCCTCGTAGGTATCAATGTAAAGTCTCACCCAATTTTCAGACGTGAGGGCTATGACATACACTGCGATATCCCTGTTACTTACATGGAAGCCGTCCTCGGCGCAGAAATCACTGTTCCGACTATTGACGGTGACGTTAAATATACTATAAGCGAAGGAACTCAAACAGGTACTATCTTCCGCCTCAAAGGTAAGGGAGTTACCCGTATTCACCGTACAGATCGAGGAAATCAGTATGTGAAGATTTATGTGGAAGTTCCTAAAAACCTCTCAAAGAAGCAAAAAGACCTGCTCAAACAATTTGAAGAGTCACTTAATGAAAAAAACTACGCAAAACGTCAGAGCTTCTTTGAAAAGCTTCGCTCAAAACTTGATTTCTAATTATTCGCCGACCTGCAATATATAACACAGGTCGGCGTATGCATATCATAATGAAATTGGAGGTAACTATTTATGTTTGAAAATGATTATATTATGCGACAAATAAAGGAACTGACAGCAGTTATCGCAAAAATACTTTTCGGTGCAAAGTCTGAGTCCATGAGCATCATGTTACAACAGAGAGAACGCCAAAAGGTTGAATTTCTCGTTGATAGGGTAAAAAACGGAGAAATACAGGACGCTGTCGACGAAATTAATAGTCTTGCAGACACAAATACTAAGGAAAACCTCCTTATCGGTCTTGAATTTTATTCACAGCTCAGTGATATGGACGACGATTTCTTTGCTGAAAAGGGATATAATTTGGCAAAGGCAAGGGAATCCTTTGAAAAGTTCGTAGAAAAGTTTGGCTTGCAGCAAATGACAGATTTGTATTTTGGCGCAGATGATGACAAATAATTAATGGTATAATAT
>JAFZYX010000212.1 GCA_017616055.1 Ruminococcus sp. | reverse complement strand
GGATTCGCGTACGGTGATAAAACCATGAAATTGCTCGATAAAGCGATCATTCTTTGTTCTGCGGGTAATTCGATCGAGCGTCTTGAACAGTTCGGGCTTTTGGACAGCATGAAAAAGGTTATGTTAGGTGACCGGCTATTCGGTCGGGCAAAGGAGACGGAATTTGTTGTTTTTGACAGTACCTCAAGAGAAAATGAACTTCGCAAAAAGAATTGGGATATGAATCTGCAAAAAGCATACGAGAAGGGAAAAAAGCTCTTTATGGAGGGGAATTGAATGATACTGTTAGTTGTAGATACGCAGAAGGGATGTTTTGACGAAAGGTTGTATTCGTTTGAAACAGTCAGGAAAAATATAAAACAGTTAATAACGATAGCAAGAGAAAATAATGTTGAGGTTGTATATGTCCAGCATGATGATGGTCCCGGTACTGACCTGGATAAGTCTGCGGATAATTATGAAATATACGAAGAGTTTGCACCGAGAGACAACGAAAGACGTTTCGAAAAGAATGTAAACAGTGCGTTTCATCCTATGACAGGACTGACGGAATATCTACTCTCGAAAGGGGAAAAAGATATTATAGCAATCGGTGTATCAACAGATTATTGTATGGACGCAACGATCAAAAGCGGTTTTGAAAACGGATTTAACATGTATGTACCCGCATATACGAACTCAACCTATGATAACCCCTATTTCGATAAGGAAACAGCATATAAATATTACAATGAATTTATGTGGGGGAAGCGTTACGCAAAGATAATTACTGTCGAAGAAGCAATCCGGCTTTTACAACAGGCAGTTAGAAGACAGTCATGAGAGTCAGAATATGAGGGGTGAAGCGATATGGATATAAGGTCAAGTATAGAGGATACGCGAAAAGGCTTTGAAGAAAGCTTTGCGTCCGGCGATTTTTATAACAGGCAGACACAAGATGCGGAGCATCTGGAGAGGATCCTTGCGTTCATAAATGTGAGAGACGGAATGAGGATACTTGATCTTGGCTGTGGGAGCGGATATCTGACTTTTCCGATCGCAGAAAGAAATCCGTATTGTGAAGTGACAGGACTGGATATTGTGAGTGATGCCATTGAGGTGAATCGCAGCAGAGCACAGGAGGCGGGGCTTAATAATCTGTCATTTGTAAGTTATGATGGGATAGGTTTTCCGTTTGAAGCAGGATTGTTTGACTTGATTGTGACGCGATATGCACTGCATCATTTTCCGGATATAGAGCATAGTATCAGTGAGGTGTGCAGAGTGCTTAAAGATCAAGGAGCATTTTTTATATCCGATCCCTGTCCGAATGATTGTGATAAGGATAGATTTGTTGATGACTACATGCGTCTGAAAAAGGACGGACATATAAAGTTCTATACGAAAAGCGAATGGATAGATATATGCTCTAAGTGCGGTTTTCAATTATCCGATAGCTTTGAGAGCAAGATAAGATTTCCAAAGAAAAAGGATACAGCTTTCGGGTATGAAAAGGTTCTTCAAAAACATGATAAAGCAGTGATAGAAAGCTATGATCTTGTTGAGACAGATACGGAGCTCTTTGTTACGGAACGGGTAAACAATATATTATTCGAGAAGGTGTAATATCCCTGTATCCCGGAGGCCCGGGGGCCTGGTGTACAGGGAAAAATTTTATCAGGAACATGACATACAGTTGTCCTGTTTGGTTTGATAAGATATGCGAAAAGGGTGATCAAATGAAGATAGACAGACTGATTGGAATACTATCTATACTGCTGC
>JAFZYX010000211.1 GCA_017616055.1 Ruminococcus sp. | reverse complement strand
GCTTGCTGCGGCACACAACACGCACCGCTTAATGCTGCTCGGTCTCCCGCCTGACATGGTTCACGGGGTCTTGTTGCACAGGGCCCACACATCTATATTTCGGAATTTCATACCCGTTTATACGAGCAGACGATGCTCTTTTAATATGATACCATAAACGAGAAGCTTTGTCAAGAAAAAATTTTGCAAAAAAGGCTGTTCATGGTGGAGAAACTCAGAAAATTCGGGATAATTATTGACAAATTGTGACATAGTATGTATAATGAAGGTAGTATACGCTTGAAAGGATAAATAAATGATAAGAGGAAACAAAGTCGTAAGACTTATACTGATATTTACGCTTATTATGGGTGTTACATCTTTAGTGGTAATGCTTGCGGGCATGATGAAGGAGAGAAACAGCAGTTACATCACCATAGTTCCTGAGGAAATGGAGCTAGTACAGCTTGAAGCACCAAAGGACGGTGACCCCATAGCCATTGTAGAAACGACTATCGGTGAGTTCAGATTCGTGCTATACCCAGAATACTCTCCGAATACAGTGAAGAACTTTACAGAGCTTGCAGAGCAGGGGTACTATGACAATACTTATGTATTCCATTCAGAAAGCGGAGTTTATTCCGCGGCAGGCGCTCCCAATAAGGATGGCAGTGCGAAGGACAACTCACACGAGCTTGTAGAGAGAGAGCTGCATCAGAACTTATGGCCGTTCAAGGGTGCAGTTATGGCGATGAACACCACTATTAAGCAGAGTTTCACAGAAAAAATTATTGGTGGTGGTACCTATTATAATGGAAGCAGATTTATGTTAGTGAATACAGTAACTTTTGACGATGCTTTCAAGGAGGAACTAAAGGCTTACTCGGAAAGTCAGGAACTGGCTGAGGCTTTCATAGAAAAAGGCGGCGTTCCTAATTTTTCACAGCAGATGACAGTCATTGGTCAGACGTACAGCGGAATAGATGTTGTAGAGAAGCTTGCTTCACTTGAAACTAACAATGTTGGAAATTACAAGTTCCCTGCTGAGGATGTTATGATAAATTCAGTTAAAATAAGTACTTATTCTTCTGAGGATGATTCTTCAAAAAGGAATTAATGAGCAGAAAAAGCTTGATATGTATAAAAGTATCTGACAAATCAATACAAAAATATACCCAAACTCTTTACAAAGTGATTTTTATGATGTATAATATATAAGTTGAAGTATAATTATTTAATCCTGTCTGCGGATGAGTACAATGATAAATAGTCCGCACAATTTTAAGGAGAGAATTAAATGTTCAAAAAAGTTTTAGCAGGAATATTCTGCATTGCTTTGGCTGCTTCGGCACTTTCGTCATGCGGTCAAGATACTAAGAATACACAGGCATCTGACAACAATAAAGTTACAACTGCTGCTTCTGAAGATGAAACAACAGTTGCTACTGTGCCAACCACTGTTGAGAATGTGGATATCGCAAACTTCACAGCCCCTGAGAAGGGAGATACCATTGTGGTAATGAAGGTAAAAGATTATGGTACTGTAAAGTTCAGACTTTTCCCAGAATACGCTGAAAAGGGCGTTGAGAACTTCGTTGAGCTAGCTAAAAAAGGTTACTACGACGGTCTCAAGTTTCACAGGGTAATCACTGATTTTATGGTGCAGGGCGGTGATCCTCAGGGAATAGGCATAGGTGGCGAAAGTATCTGGGGCGGTAAGTTCGATGGTGGAACAGATTTGCACCTTATCCATGCTTCAGGAGCTCTTGCTTATGCTAACAGTGGTAGCACAGCTACCAACGGAAGCCAGTTCTATGTTGTAACAGGTACGAAGTACACAAAGGAAGAGCTGGACGAGCTCGCAAAGAGTGGATATGCGTTTTCTGAAAATGCAAGAAAGATATACGAGGAAGTGGGCGGAGCACCGTGGCTTGATGGAAGCTATACGGTTTTCGGTCAGGTAATAGATGGCCTCGATGTTATCTTTAAGATACAGAATGTGTCGGTTGACTCGAATAGTATGCCTTATAAGGATCTCATTATGGAGTCAGTTACAGTGGGCGAATACGACGGCGAGGATATACGTTGGTATATCAGTGATTATGATGAGTTCGATGCTGACGAAATAAGGAATTCAACAGGCAAGGAAAACCTTACAATTGCAAACTTTACAGCTCCCAAGGAGGGTGAAAAGGTCGTAAGCCTTAAGGTGAAGGGCTACGACAAGGAGATAAAGATCAAACTCTTCCCCGAATATGCTGAAAAGGGCGTTGAGAACTTTATCACTCTCGCGGAGCGTGGATATTATGACGGTCTTACCTTCCATAGAGTTATCAAGGACTTCATGATACAGGGCGGTGACCCAAATGGTGACGGCACGGGCGGTGAATGCATATTTGAAAAGGGCTTCGATGATAATGATACCGATCCGCACCTTATCCATGCGTCAGGAGCTGTCGCTTATGCGAACAGTGGCTCTACGGCCAGCAATGGAAGCCAGTTTTATATCGTAACTGGAGAGGTTTATGAAAAGGATCAGATAAATCAGCTCAAGGATAGCGGTTACGCTTTTACTGATAATGAGGCTGAGGTCTACTCAACATATGGCGGAGCACCGTGGCTTGATGGAAGCTATACAATCTTTGGTCAGGTGTATGACGGTCTTGACGTAGTATTCAAGATTCAGGAAACAGAGACAGGCAACAACGATAAGCCTGCTGAGGACGTAATAATAGAGAAAGTAACAGTATCGGACTTCAGCGGCGGAGATGTTCACTGGAACATCAAAGACTATAGTTGATTTTTTCGGATGGGTGTCCGATGATATGTGTAATTATTTGACATTTAGTGTCAGGGAACAAAAGAAAGAAATTCGGGAAAAAATACAGATGACCCGAAAAATAAGGAGAGAAAATATTTGGATAAGTTTGTTGTAAAAGGCGGAAGACGCCTTGAGGGTGAAGTTACCATAAGCGGAGCCAAGAATGCAGCTGTAGCTATTCTTCCCGCAGTCATACTTTCAGATGAACCTTGTGTTGTAGAAAATGTACCTTACATCAGCGATGTTAGGATTTGTCTCCATATTCTTGAGGAGATGGGCGCTCAGATCGAGAAGATAGACAAGGATGCCTATAGAATCGATCCTACGACCATTAGCAAATTCTGCGTGCCTTATGAGTACGCAAGAAAAATGCGTGCCTCGTATTACTTCCTCGGAGCTCTTCTGGGCAAGTTCAATAAGGCAAGAGTATCAATGCCAGGCGGATGTCCACTTGGAGACCGTCCTATAGATCAGCACCTTAAGGCATTTACAGCTCTGGGTGCAGAGTATACTTTAAGCCAGGGTATGGTAGACCTTGTTGCGGATAAACTTACAGGAAATCAGATATTCTTCGACGTTGTTACTGTCGGAGCTACAATGAATGCTATGCTCGCAGCTGTAAAGGCTGAGGGACTAACAATAATTGAAAATGCCGCTAAGGAGCCACATATCGTTGATCTTGCTAACTTCCTCAACTCTATGGGGGCAAACATCATGGGTGCAGGTACTGATGTTATTAAAATCAGAGGTGTTGAGCACCTTCACGGTACTAGCTATGCAGTTATCCCCGATCAGATAGAGGCAGGAACTTTCATGGTGGCAGTTGCCGCTACAAAGGGCGATGTTCTTATAAAGAATGTTATTCCGAAGCATCTTGAGTCAATCACAAAGAAGCTTGAAAAGATCGGAGTAAATATTGAGCAGTTCGATGATAGCGTAAGGGTATGGGTCGATGGTCCGTTGGTCAAGACCAATGTCAAGACTGCTCCGCATCCAGGATTCCCTACGGATATGCAGTCTCAGATAGCTACTCTCCTTTGTCTTGCAGAGGGTACAAGCATTATTACTGAGAATATCTGGGAGCAGCGTTTTCGCTACGTTGATGAACTTAGAAGAATGGGCGCAGATATCACCGTAAATGGTAAGGTAGCGCTTATCGAGGGTACCGGAAAGCTCATGGGAGCTCCAGTAAAGGCATGTGACCTTAGAGCAGGAGCTGCGCTTATAATTGCAGGACTTGCTGCAAGCGGAGTGACTGAGATAGAGGATATTTACCATATCGAAAGAGGCTATGATTGCATGGAAGGAAAGCTTCGTGCTCTCGGAGCTGATATTGAAAAGGTTAGTGTTCCCGATAAGGCTGAGGAAACAAAGTCTGACAGTACAAAGGCTGCTGTTTAAATAAGAATTATGGCTGCTGCACGACAGTGTGGCAGCTTTTTCGTCGCTATGTGGTATATAATATGCAGTTACCATTTGCAGTGTACGCTGCTCACGGCGTTTGTTTTCGTGGGATAATAAAGGAGATATATGCAAGAGAATAATAAAGGAATATATAAAAATCTGTTTACAATAGTAGCGCCCATTGCCTTCCAGTACTTCATGTCGTCACTGGTATCGGCTTCGGACGCTTTTATGCTTGGTTTTTTAAATCAGGACTCACTCTCGGCTTCGTCGCTTGCCAGTCAGATAGCCTTTGTGTATGGGCTGTTCATTATGGCTTTCGTATCGGGTTGCAATGTCCTTGCGGCGCAGTACTGGGGTAAAAAGGATAAAAAGACCGTTGAGGAGGTCCTCGCGGTGACAATGCGCTATTCCCTTATTGTGGGAGCTATTTTTACATTTGCAGCGCTTATAGTTCCATGTAGTATAATGCGTTTCTTCACCAATGACAGTGAGCTTATTAGGCTTGGAGGTATCTATCTGCGAACTGTAGCCCTTTCGTATATTCTTGCTGGTTTTTCGCAGGGATATTTTGGAATTATGAAGGTTTGTGACCTTGCAGGGCTCAGCTCACTTATAGGAAGCCTTGCTGTGGTATTGAATATTTTTCTTAATGCGATGTTTATCTTTGGATTAGGACCTTTCCCCGAAATGGGTATAGCAGGAGCTGCTCTTGCTACTGTAATTACACGTGCATTTGAGTGTGTGTTCATATTTGTGGTGATGATACGCGGAAAATGTCCGCCTCTTAGGCTGGAAAAACTGTTTAGGCTTAATAATAAGCCGTTACACAAGGATTATATAAGGTACACAGTGCCGCTTATGCTAAATCAGCTTGGCTGGGGAGGCGGCGTTACAATGTATTCGGTAATTATGGGAAGATTGGGAACGGATGCTGTTGCAGCAAATTCCATTGCAAGCATTGTTCGCAGTATGATAGCTAGCCTCTGCTGGGGCATTGCATCAGGTGTAGGGATAATAATTGGTGGAATGCTCGGTAGGAACGAGATAGCTGAAGCTAAAAAGGCAGGCGGAAAGTTCGTACGGTTGTCCATATGGATAGGCGTTGGCTCAGGAATTGTTATACTAGCAGTAACTCCTCTTATCCTTAATGTTATAACTCTTAATGATAAGGCGCAGTATTACCTGAAGTTCATGATGCTTATGGCGGCTTATTATATAATAGGAAACTCACTAAATTCTACAGTTATCGGTGGCCTGTTTCCAGCGGGAGGAGATACAAAATTCGGCATGATATGCGATATTGTGACCCTTTGGTGCGTGGTGGTCCCTATGGGGATGATAGCTGCATTCTGGCTTAAGCTCCCAGTACTTGCAGTGGCTTTTATACTTACTTTGGATGAGTTTGTGAAAATACCAGCGGTATATAGGCATTACGTGAAGTATAATTGGCTGAAGAACATTACAAGATAGCCATCAGCTTGTGCAGACGATATTGGCCGTCCGTAAACAAAACATCATATTATACCAGACTTATAATATTAGTCCATAAAAAAGGCAGTTCATGATGAACCGCCTTTATTTTTTGTATGTATTCAATTGTTTAAACCCAGATACAAATATGATCAGCTTAACGTCGAGAGGTGACATTACATAATACGGTATTTTTTTCGGAAATGCTCATCAAATCAGTCCAGATCTGTTTACCGCATATTAAACGGTATATATTTAGATTTAGGAACATATTATTATTTCCCACTGCCTACGTGCTGAGAGATTATAAGCTTTATGGAATTATAAAGGTATGGCTTAAGCACTTTTAATGTACAGGGTTCATTGTAGAGTATTGCCGAATAGCATGTGGAACTCACTAGCTCAATTATCATGAAAAGCATTATCTCAGGATCTTTTATACCTTTGGGAGCGTCTTCAAGCATTTTGTTATATACTGATGAGAAGTCAATATCGTCTTCGGAAACAGGTGAGGTTATGGCGTTCTTAAATATTCCCCAGCTCAGATTTTTCGATATGAACGTGAGCAGAGACTGGTTTTCGCTGAGCTGATTCAAGATATTATCAATTATACTGATTATCTTCTCTTCGAATGGAAGCTCTTCTAGCTTGCTGCCCAGGTCACTTAGAGCATTTTTGAAAAGCTGACTGGATTTGTGTGAAACCAGCTTGTTGCGTATATCGTATTTGTCTTTGAAATACAGATAAAACGTGCCTTTTGCAACACCTGCCTTGTTTACGATGTCGGTTATGGAAGTCTTGCTGAAACCCTTAGTTGTGAAAAATTCAAAAGCGGTCTTGAGGAGAGAGTTTTCTTTGATTTTTTTGTTTATATCGACTTTTCCCATTTTAACGCACCTTTCTTGCAGCTAATTTTTTAGATTTGCTGTTTGGGCTTAGTAATCAGAAGTGGCAGTACTATAATGACTGTTATTACCTGCTTACAAATAACTCTGATCGGTAATTTGCCATGCAAGTGTCTGATCTGTACTAAATTAATTATAGCCCGAAAAAATGATAGTGTCAAGGGCACAAAACTGACCAACAGTCAGGATGATTTACGGTTCGAATTGTGCATTTGCACAAAAATATGACCAAAGGTCAATTTTTAGCATCTTAAGTATTGACTGTTGGTCAGTTTTGGAGTATACTATGAATTAACAACAAACAGGGCGCATATTGAATGTCCGTGAGCCTCCAAGATTTATTTTCCCTGAAAGACCCTAATCCCTAAAGAGTTTATTATGCCGACAATATTAGTCGACCATATTGGTTCACGGACTTTCAATATGTGCTCTGAATATGCAAGGAAAGGAACGATAGTATGCTTAAATTCGGTGAATGGATCGTAAAGCACCGTACGCTTATACTTATCATTGGAGTGATCATGCTTATCCCATCAGCTCTTGGATATATGAAAACACGCGTGAATTATGATATACTCTCATATCTTCCTAAAGATATAAACACAATGGTAGGACAGGATATTCTTAAAGAGGATTTCGGGCAGGGTGGCTTTTCTCTTGTAATGTTAGAGGGCATGAGTGACAGGGACGTTGCGGAGACTGCCGATAAGATTAAGGCTGTGGAGCATGTTTCCGATGTTATTTGCTATCAGTCCATGACAGGTTGCAACATTCCTAAGGAGATACTTCCAGAAAATATATATGATTTTTTCAACCACGGAGATAATACACTTATAGCGGTATTCTTCGACGATACGACCTCTGCTGACGGAACTCTTGCTGCAGTTGAGAAAATGAGGAGTATCACTTCGGAACAGTGCTTCATCAGTGGTATGTCGGCTCTTACTCTTGACATGAAGAACATCACTCAGGACGAGACTCTTATTTATGCGCTTATTGCAGCGATACTTACAAGTTTAGTCCTTATATTGACTATGGATTCTTTCCTAATTCCAGTATTCTTCATGCTAAGCATAGGATTTGCGGTAGTCTGGAATCTTGGTTCAAATGTATTCCTCGGCGAGATATCTTTTATCACACAGGCTCTGGCAATGGTTTTACAGTTGGGTGTTACAATGGATTACTCAATCTTCTTGTGGCACAGCTACAAAGAGCAACTGAAGTATTTTCCTGACAGCAAGCAGGAGGCAATGGCACATGCTGTTGCGGCAACTATAACATCAGTTGTGGGAAGTTCCTTTACAACAGTTGCCGGTTTTCTTGCGATGTGCTTTATGACATTTACCCTTGGACTAGATCTCGGACTTGTTATGGCAAAGGGTGTTGTATGCGGCGTTATAGCTTGTGTAACTGTACTTCCTGCGATGATTCTCGTATTCGAGAAGGCAATTGCAGCAACTTCACACAGGGATTTCTTCCCGGCATTCAAGCGTACGTCCTCTTTTATAGCAAAGCATTCATGGACTTTTCTTACAATTGCGATAGCCCTGCTGATACCTGCCTTTTTCGGTAACAGTCACTATGGCGTATACTATAAACTAGACAGCACACTTCCCTCTTATTTGCAGAGCGTTACAGCAAACACAAAGCTTGCGGAGGATTATAACATGAACAGTACACATATACTTATGTTTGATTCGTCTATGAGCGCTAAAGACGCTAATAAAATGATGAACGATATAAAGAATGTGGACGGAGTTCAGTTTGTAGTTGGTTTCAATTCGTTGGTTGGCTCTGCAATTCCTGAAGAAGTCGTTCCAAATGAACTGAAAAGCGTACTCAAGAGCGACAAATGGCAACTTATGCTCATAGGCTCAGAGTACGAGGTAGCCTCAGATGAGGTAAACTCGCAGGTCACAAAGCTCAATGATATCGCTTCGGGCTATGACAGCGGAAGTATGCTCATAGGCGAAGCACCTGCAACAAAGGATCTCATAACCATAACTGACAGAGATTTCAAAATAGTCAACTTCCTGTCTATAGCGGCTATATTCCTTATAATAGCATTCACATTCAAGTCTATATCACTTCCTGTGATACTTGTTTCGGTTATAGAGCTTGCAATAATGATAAACCTTGGCACAGCTTACTATACAGGCTCTAAGCTCTCATTCATAGCTCCTATAGTAATAGGAACAATACAGCTTGGTGCTACTGTTGATTACGCGATATTTATGACAACAAGATACCGCACTGAAAGGCACAGCGGTAAGGAGAAAAAGGAAGCAGTCGGTATAGCGCTAGGAACTTCCATTAAGTCCATAATAACTTCGGCGCTAGGTTTCTTTGCAGCGACTGTAGGTGTTGCGTTATATTCAGATATCGGGCTTATTTCGGAGCTTTGTATGCTCCTTGCAAGAGGTGCTCTTATCTCGATGGTTGTAGTTGTAACAGTGCTTCCATCAATGTTTATGGTCTTTGACAAGGTCATATGCAAGACTAGCGTAGGCTTTGTACCGAAGGACAAGGACGGAAGGAAGCATCATCATATATTCCGGATTGCGTAAACTTATAAAGGAGTGACGGATATGAAAATGTCAAGTAAAATAATAGCAGCTCTGCTTACGGTAACAGTATCCGCAGGCGCTACAGGCTCTATAGCGTATGCAAACGGCAGGAATGAGAACGCTCCTGTAGAATCTCCGAAGAGCGAAAAGAAAACGGCAGAGGCTGCACGAAAGAACAACGGCGAACAGGCTTATAAGGACGAGACGGTTTATGTTTTATGTAACAATGATTCGTCCGTGAAAAATGTGGTAGTTAGCGACTGGCTGAAAAACTCACCTGCACTTTCAAGCCTCAGTGACATATCAGACCTCAGTGACATAGTAAATGTAAAGGGCGATGAACTTTTTGAATCGAACGGAAATTCACTCTGCTGGAGTGCTGACGGTGATGATATCTACTATAAGGGTAATTCTGACAAGGAACTTCCTGTGGACGTTACTATGGAATACTTCTTGGATGGAAAAAAAGTGGAGCCAGATAGTATCAAGGGAAAAAGCGGTCATCTCGTTATCCGCTGGACATATAAGAATAAACAGAAGGTTACAAAACTCATAAACGGTAAGAATAAGGATATCTATGTTCCTTTTATGGCTGCAAGTGCGGCAGTTCTCAGTACAGATAAATATCTTAATGTTGAGGTAACAAACGGCAAGATACTATCTGACGGTGAAAAGCTCATCGTTGTGGGAGTTGCTTTCCCAGGACTTCAGGACAGTATGGATTTCAGTAAGCTTGACAGTGTTGATATTGACATTCCTGAAAGCTTTGAGATATCAGCAGATGTAAAGAATTTCGAGATGAATACCTCTGTTACCGTTGTTTCCAACGAGTTATTTTCAAAGCTTGATTTGGATGATGCAGTTGATCTTGACAGCCTTAAGGCTAAGGTAAAGGAACTCAGTGATGGAGCTGAAAAGTTGGAAAATGGTACAGCTTCGCTCTATGACGGTATAAAGCAGCTAAGTGGTGGCACAGGCGACCTGACATCAGGAATAAATAAGTTACTTGATGGCTCGCTGGAGCTCAGAAATGGTGCATCAGACCTTGAAAGTGGTGCTAAGAAGCTGGCTGATGGTTCGAAAACTCTATCGGATTCAACAGTAAAATTTGAGGAGGGACTCGGAAGTGCTAAGGACGGAGCTGCACAGCTTTCACAGGGGATTGTTGCTTTAAGTGAAGGTGCTTCAAATCTTTCTGATGGTATTGGCAGCGCAAAGAATGGATCTGCAGCTCTTGTTGACGGCTTTGGAAAGGTAACAACAGGTGCGGATGCGCTTGCAAACGGTATAAATGATGCTAAGGCAGGATCAGATGCATTGAATGCAGGTTTTGCACAGGTAAACGAGGGCGCGGCTGCTCTCAAAACAGGTGCAGATACCCTTACAGGTGGCGTGGGAGCTTTAGCTGACGGTAGTAAGCAGGTAAAAGATGGATCTGCAAATCTTTCACAGGGGGCATCTGCTCTCAGCGATGGAGCTTCAAAGCTTAGTGTTTCGGCAGGTCAGGTCTCCACAGGCATTGGCTCTGTAAAGAGCGGTGTGGATGCTCTTGCAGATGGTATCTCAGGAGCTAAGGCAGGTGCAGATGGCCTTGCAGAAGGCGCAGCTGCACTTACAGAAGGAGCTTCACAGCTTGGAGATGGAATCGCACTTGCAGGAGTTTCACTAGATACTACAATAGCAGCAAATGAACAGGCGCTTGCAGCTTTGCAGGCAATTTATCAAAATTCCCCTTCACAGGAGCTTGCTGTGGTAATAGGCACTTTACAGCAGACCATTGAGGGGCAGAAGCAGGTAGCGGCTTCAATGAATGAGGGCGGACAGATCTGTACGGGAGCAGCTTCGCTCAAGGTTGGAGCAGCACAGTTGAGTGGCGGTATCGGACAGTTAAGCAGTGGACTTGAAGCAGCACAGAGTGGTTCGGTAGCATTGCAGCAAGGACTGGCAAAGCTTGATGAGGGTGGTAAGGCTCTGGCTGCAGGGGCAGGACAGCTTTACGGCTCAACGGAGCAGCTCTCAAAAGGTGCAGCAGATCTTAGTACAGGTGCAGCGACTCTTGATGGCGGAATAGTTGAGCTTTCTAGCGGCAGTAGCAAGCTAATTGGCGGCCTTGATTCCCTTATAAAAGGAATTGGACAGTTAAGCGGTGGTAGCGCTTCACTTAATGACGGCCTTGGCAAGCTCTCGAATGGTGCTGTTGATCTTACGGGAGGTATATATAAGCTTTCTGACGGTGCAAAAGCAATCGATAGTGGTCTCGCTCAGTTATCTCAGGGCTCCATAACACTTGGCGGCGGTATCGGACAACTTAAGAGCGGTGCGGAGGAGCTTGATGGTGGGCTTTTACAGCTCTGTGATGGAAGTACTCAATTAAGTGGCGGAGCAAAGACACTGTGCGATTCTCTACAGCTTCTAAGCGGAGGTGCGACAAAGCTTTATAGTGGTACAGGTGAGCTTTACAACGGCATCGGTCAGTTAAAGACAGGTGGTGTGGCTCTTGCGGACGGAGTTGGCAGGCTTGAAAGTGGAGCAAAGGAGCTCAAAGATGGTATGATTAAATTCAATGACGATGGAATTTCCGTTATCACAGGAGCAGTTGATGAAAAGCTTCCTGAGATAATCGATAATTTCAAAGCTCTTAGGGAGGCTTCAAGGGAGTACAATACATTCTCAGGAATATCAGATAAAATGGATGGTAGCGTTAAGTTCATTTATCTTGTTGATGGCACTAAGTAAGCACTTAGATAGTAGAATACGTAAAAAAGCTCTTGCATTGTGAATTGATAGTTCACAGTGTAAGAGCTTTCTTTATTTTACCAACAGTGTAACATTGCCTATGTAGGCTAACGATTTAAAATCATATTACATCTGCCCCACAGCTCATCGCCGAAAGCAAATGCATCGGGAGTCGTTTGCCTTTCTTTGAAGCCTGCGCTTTCGTAGCACTTTCGTGCTTTTTCGTTTGTGGTAAATACGTTCAGCTGTACCATGTTTGCTTTTAGCATTTCAAAGCAGTATTTTGCGGCAAGCTGTATCATGCCCCGGCCATAACCGTTTCCACGTTGGGCAGGGTCTATTACTACAAATGCGAGCATTGCTTCGTTTGTTTCATAGTTTATAGAGCAGCATATAAAGCCTACTATTGTTCCGTCGTCAGTGGTAGCTACGAAAGGGCAGTCACCATATTTCGGGTATATCCATGCGAGAAAATCGCTGAATGCTTCATTTTCAAGAGGGTATGGAGCGTGATTTGCGCTCCACATGGCGTGAGTGCGCTTGTCAGTTATCCAGTTCTTTATGGAGTTGAAGTCATGGCTGTGTATATATGGTCTTAGTCTCATATTATCACCTCGGGATTAATTTGTAAAATAGAATGCGAGTATTTTGTAAAAGACGCTTCAAAACTATTCATGTATATATTTTATCATAGTTCATCCAAAAAAGCAACTTTTTATTAATATGATATCGGCAATAATATTACGATAATATTGCGGTCACAATTTTACGAAGTCAACGCAATATAGAGAAAATGATTCTGTTGTATTTGCTTTGAAAAGTTGAACGGCGAGAGCTTAATATAAAAGAATATAATAAAACTTGATTTTTAGGTTGGTTTGTGATATAATAACATATGTGTACGCCCGAAAAATCGGGTAGTATATGTATTCAATTATTCTGCTAAGGAAATGGGTGACATTAAATGAAAATGAGTGATGAATCAACATTGCGGTTTTATAATATGTTTGGAAAGCTTGCATTAGCTACTGCAAATGTTGATACTTTCTCTGATTTTAATCTTGTGAAAGAATTGTTGAATGAGATAGCTCCGATGTTTAGACTTTCAAAGATAGTGGCGCATGTATATCGCAGTCCAGCAGAAGAATTAAGTGGTAACGGAGAAATAGTGATTTGCTTTGATAAAGGAATTAACGGAAAAGCAGTACATGAAATTAGATTAGTTACCAAGCTTATGTCAATAACGTCAATGACAGTATATATGAACGAGAATGAAGATCCGCTTTCTGATGACGAATTAGAAAAAGTTGACTTAACTGCCAGAACAGTGCTTGCTTTTATTAGTCGCAGCAAGTTCCAGGATATAGCAGAAGAACTTGCATTTTATGATGACGATGGTTTCCGCAATATCCGAAGTTTTTTCAATTATCTGGCATGGAAAGGTAATCCTGGCGATCTGGACAATATGTCCGCTGTCAACTATAACATAAGACACTTTTCGCTTGTTAACGAAGAATTAGGCAGAAAAGCCGGCGATATTGTGCTTCGCGAGCATTATGAAACGATAAGCAGTATGATAGGCGAAAACGGCATTATAGCCCGACTCGGCGGTGACGCGTTTGTTTGTATATGTGACAGATCGCTACTTCCGGAGCTGATTAGTTATCTTACAGAAGCAAATGTCCATTATAATAAGGATGGAGGTATGATTTCCATCACTTCATGTGCTGGAGTATTCAATATTCCTGACGGATATGTGGTCCACAATCCTAACGATATAATGGGAAAGATAATGCGCTCTTATAATATTGCACGCAATGGTGGACATACAAATATAGTATACTTTGATGAAAAAATGATCTCCGAAAGAGATTATGCTAAAAGAATTCAGAAGCACTTTGCTGAAGCTTTGCGAAATAACGAATTCCAGGTGTTTTATCAGCCAAAGGTAAATATAAATGGCGAGATGTGCGGCGCGGAGGCACTCTGCCGTTGGTTCCGCAATGGAGAAATAGTTCAACCTGTAAAATTCATACCCATTCTTGAAGAAACAAGTGATATTTGTAAGCTTGATTTCTATATGCTTGAGCAGGTATGCAGTCATATTCGAAAATGGATAGACGAGGGACGCGAAGTGGTTCGCGTATCTGTAAATCTCTCAAGGAATCATATGATGGATGTTAATTTGCTCGATTCTATAATGAATATTATAGAAAGATACAACATTCCACATGAATATATTGAGATAGAGTTGACAGAGACCAATACAGATGTTGAGTTTAAGGATCTGCAGCGTATCGTAGGCGGTTTGCAGAAAGAAAAGATATATACATCTGTCGACGATTTCGGAATGGGATATTCTTCGCTTAATCTGATACGTGATATTCCGTGGAATGTTATTAAGGTAGATCGATGTTTTCTGCCTGGCGGTGAAGAAAACGAAAATAGTACATGTAATATTATGTTCAGGCATGTTGTTTCAATGGCAAAGGAAATGGGACTTGAATGTATTGTCGAAGGCGTCGAAACGCATGCACAGCTTGAGGTTCTGAGAGAGAACGACTGCGAACTTGCACAGGGAAACTTATTTGACAAACCTATGCCTGTTGAAGAGTTTGAAAAAAGACTTGATATGAAGTTGTATGCTATATAATATGTTTAGATGGTGTAACAGAACAAGTACTTTCATAAAAGCTGTTTTGGTAAGCCTTTCGACAATATATTAGAATTTAATGGCAGTAGCCGGAGATAGTATCTCTGACTGCTGTCTTTTTATTTGAAATAATAATAAAACAGGTCATGTCCTGTTTTCAAATATTTCAAAATGCGGGAGTGTCTTTGGATTAAAGAAAATAAAAAAACTACAGAGTCAACTGCTAAAAAATGCTGTTGGCTCTGTGGTTTTTTCTGTATTTATTTCAAGGAGTGGTCTATAGTAAAGACTTTTCGGTTACTCTAAATATCATACTCCGAAAAGGAGCTTGTCGTATGCAGGGAAAGGCCAGTATGACTCGGCTGTTAATGTTTCAGCCTTGTCAGCTGCGGCACGAAGCTTGTCCATAGCAGGGATCATAGTGTCACGTACGAACTCTGATGCCTTTATGATAACGTCCTGTTTTTTGAAATCTGCAACTACTTTTTCAAGTTTTGTTGTTGCCACATCCATTTCATCAATTAAATCTGAAAGCTCAGTTACAAGACTGCTCTCATACTTGCAGGCTGCCTTTGAGACACTCTTTTTAACTGCGACAGCAGAAGCTGTATCAGCTGCAAATTTAGCAACGGCAGGGATTATCTCCTTGCGTGCCATATCTATCATAGTAATAGCTTCGATATTGACTGTCTTGATATAGTTTTCAAGCATGATATCACAACGTGAGTATATTTCAGCTTCAGTGAATACTCCGTGTGAAGTGAGC
>JAFZYX010000210.1 GCA_017616055.1 Ruminococcus sp. | reverse complement strand
CTGACATATTATCTCGTACCTGTATGGCTTCTGAACATAACCTATCAAAAAGCAAATTATACTATTGCTATGAATGGTCAGACAGGTAAGATGCGTGTTGACAACCTCCCTGATGATCCTTTGTATTTTAGTTCATTCAAAAAGATATACCTTATCATTCAGATCATAGAGCTGGTTTTGGGATATTTGTTTTTAAGGTACATTGACAAACAAGTTGATTTTGAGTTATTTGAATTTATTGTACTTTTGATAGGCATATGTGTAGTTTTTCCCGTAGTCATCAATTTAGTGCTCACTACTAAGATATGTAATTTATTATTCCGAAGAAAGAGAAAGTCCTCTGATCTAATAGAAAATAACAGGTTTTTTAAAGTTGATGATTTCCTTGAATAAATGCTGTTCTTTATAGAATTTTTACACGCTTTATAGCCAATAAACAACTCGATTGAATAAAATCATAGCGAATAATTCTTGCATCGACACATATTTACATATAATTCAAAAGAAACTCTCTAATATTCATATGTTTTATTCCATTTCTGCTAAAATCAATTTCATCCATAGAAACAACATACTTAGGGAAGTTATCAGGTATCTGTTCCAGAACACCAAATTCACGTTCTATCGTTTCTTCGGAAGCAAGGAGATATGTCACCTGAACATATATCTTATCGTTTTTGTAGGTACAAACAAAGTCTATCTCTTTATCACCGATTTTTCCAACTGTTATTTTATATCCGCGACGGAGAAGTTCCATATATACTATATTTTCAAGTATAAGATTGATATTCTTTGCGTTGCCGCCCGAAACTGCCTCACGAATGCCGTGATCGGCCATATAATATTTTTCATTTGAGGCGAGTATCTGTTTTCCCCGCATATCCTCACGCTTTACCTGATAAAAAAGGAAAGCATCCAGTGCATATTTGATATAATTCAAAATAGTTTCAGGAGCAACTATCCTGTTTTCGCTTTTGAAAAACTTTGATACTGATGTTGCCGAAAACGTATTACCTATGTTAGCCATTACATAGCCTATTATTTTTTCAAGAAGGTCAACATCACGAATCTTATTGCGTTTTACAATATCCTTAAGAACAACGGAATTATAAAGGTCTTCAAGGTATATACCGCTCGGTTCGGGCGCATATTTCAAATTGCTAAGATATGGCATTCCGCCTGATATAAGATATTTATTGAAACACTCTGTATCAGAAACTGTCGGAAATTGTGTTTTGTAAAGCTCGGTAAATTCTGCGTATGAAAAGGGATAGATAATGAATTCGACATATCTGCCTGCAAGGTAGGTTGAGAGCTCGCCTGAAAGCAGCTTTGCGTTTGAACCTGTTATATAGATATCACAGTCGAGATCAACACGCAGTGAATTCACGCACTTTTCCCAGTCGGATACTTCTTGTATTTCGTCAAAGAAAAGATATACTTTCCAATCGATGTTACCTGCAATCCGCATTACCTCATTATGAAGCGCCTTGGCATTGCAGAACTGCTCATTCTCCATTTTCTCAAAGTTGAATGTAATAAACTGTTTCATTGTGCAGCCGTGTTCTGTGAGTTCGTCCTTTATAAGTTCCAGCATTACAGACTTACCGCTTCGGCGCAGTCCTGTCATGATCTTTATAAGTTCGGTATTTATAAATGGTCTTATTCTGCGCATGTACATTTCACGTTTTATCATATTTATCACTCCTTGAGCGTTCTGAACATAGTATACCACATTTATAACCGATAATCAATGGATTTTTTGAATTTTATCAGTTACAACTTATAATTTTGTTGATTTACGTATTTTGTAAGTTACAACTTTTTGTGCGTTTTGATAAGTAGGCGCATATTTGAATTTTGGTTATTATTTTTTGATAATGAAGTTTTTCCCCGATTTTTAGTTGTTTTACAAACAGGCGCGTGGTTCTTATTGCAAATGTCAATATAATAATGTAGTCTTTCCGACATACTTATATGCCATTTTTCCTGTCAACATTCTTATTTTACCATTTACATCTTTCTCTATATTTTATGAAAATACATCTTTTTAGCACATATTGACAAGGTAGTTTATCTATGATATAATTAAGTTAAGATGTTATCATGTACTAACAAATATAAAAATGTAATGCAATTGGTTTAAAGGATGTGCTTAGATGCTCGGAAAAGAAAAAACTGAAAATTATCTCAGAACCATTTTAAAAATTCAGGAAGCGTGCGGCAGCGCAAGAGGCATTGATATCGTCGGAGAGCTGGGAGTTTCAAAACCAACAGTTAGCATTGCTGTGCATGAGCTTGAAAAGGAAGGGTATATCGAGTGTATCAATAACTATAATATCATTCTGACAAGAAAAGGTTTAGAACTGGCTAAAAAAATAAAAGGAAGGTATTATTTTTTCCTTTTTCTAATATGATGTACTTATATCTGTAGGAGTAGTATAATTATGAACAACAAAATGATTTATCAACTCATAGGGAACCTTATAATTATTGAAGTATGAAATTCCAAGCCCAGTTTTACAACTCCTGGGCGAGAATATGAAATAGATTGGAGGACAATTAACCTACATAGATTCCTGTCTGTCAAACAAGAGATTGACCTGTATTTTCCTTCAGATTCCGCCTCGCGATGGACGGCCTTGATGTTCAACTATATCCTCCTGCTGTCAAGTAGATTCAGAACTTTCACCAATTAGAAATATGGATGCCGAGCGCATACTCAAAAACGACTGAGCATGGGAATACTCAGTCGTTTAACTTTATTATTCTCCGCTCGCACCATAATTCGAAAGTACGCGAGCAGATGGGTCGTTAACATTGCAGCCCTCCCACTCCTTGTTAGGCATCCAGAAATCTACTACCATTTCACTGTTTTCGCTGTAGTATTTCTCAAATATCTCACGATATAGAAGTGACTCTTTTGTGAATGGCTTTGCGTGAGTATATTTTGTGCAATCCAACTCGAATTCCTCATCTGAATAATAATTCTGGGCGAATTCCTTAAGATAATCCACCATTGAATGTCCAACAGCGTCAGAGAAAGCTGCCTTTTCACGATAGAGTATATCATGTGGTAGATAATCTCCCTCAAAAGCGTGACGGAGCAGATACTTGCCCTTGTTGTATTTGTTGAGCTTCATCTCAGGATCAACAGCCATTACATACTTAACAAAATCAAGGTCACCGAATGGAACACGGGCTTCAAGAGAATTTACGGATATACAGCGGTCTGCACGAAGCACATCGTACATATGCAACTCATGGACACGTTTCACGGATTCCTGCTGAAAAGCTTCTGCAGACGGTGCAAAATCAGTATACTTGTAACCGAAAAGCTCGTCGGAAATCTCACCTGTGAGAAGTACGCGGATATCAGTTTGCTCATGGATTGCCTTGCAGAGTAGATACATACCCATGCTTGCACGGATAGTTGTTATATCATAAGTGCCGAGAAGATATATAACATCGTTAAGAGCAGCGATAACGTCATCCTTGGTGATGATGACCTCTGTGTGGTCACTGCCGATGTAGTCTGCCACCTGCTTAGCGTATTTGAGATCAATAGCATCGGTATTCATACCGATAGCGAAGGTGCGTATTGGCTTTTCGCTCTCACGCTGAGCGATAGCACATACAAGAGAGGAATCAAGTCCGCCAGAAAGCAGAAATCCAACCTTTGCATCTGCGTCAAGTCGCTTCTTCACGCCTGCAACCAACTTGTCGTGGATATTTCTGCATACAGTATCAATATCGTCGTGAATAATCTTGTCAACAGCAGTGATGTCGCAGTAGCAGTGGAATTCGCCGTCCTTGTAATAATGACCTGGCGGGAATGGCATTATCTTTTTGCAGATCTTAACGAGATTTTTCGCTTCACTTGCAAACACCATTGTACCGTCATTCGACTTGCCATAGTATAGCGGGCGTATGCCTATCGGATCGCGGGCTGCTATAAATTTGCCGGTTTTGCCATCGAAAATCACGCAGGCAAATTCCGCGTCAAGCTTTGCAAACATCTCCGTACCGTATTCCTTATACAGTGGCAGCAGTATCTCACAGTCACTATCACTTTTAAAGCTGTAGCCCTTTGTGATGAGTTCATCGCGAAGCTTCCTGAAACCGTATATCTCACCATTGCAGACAACGAAACTGCCGTCCAGTTCAAAGGGCTGCATTCCCTCAGGAGTAAGTCCCATTATGGACAGTCGCTGAAAGCCCATAACTCCACCTGCGACCTCTGTTATTCTCTGGTCATCAGGTCCGCGTGAGACTGTAGCTTTCAGCCCCTCCGTAATCTTTTCCATACCGCCGTCTGCACCGCAGTATGCCATTATCGTACACATAGTAAATCCCTCCGAATAATAGGTATGTTATTTTTAAATCCGCTTGTACATCGCCATTGATGTACAGCGTTTATAAACAGATCTCAGACAAGGTCCTTAGCAAAGCAGACTGCACCTTCAAGCCCATCATATGGTGGATAATTCTCTATCCGATAATAATCACGGTTTATGTACAAGCTTACCGCATCCGTCATTTGTTCTCTTGTCTGTAGTATTACTCTCCCAAATCCCTGCTGAGAAGCCTTTTCTTCAATCATATCCATCATAGCTGAGGCTATATGTTTACCTCGGTATGCAGGCTCAACCCAGACTCGTTTTATCTCAGTGTCGCTTTCATTGTATTTTTTTAGTCCTGCGCAAGCGACTGCTTTATCATTTATGTAAGAAATAAGCACATCATGAATACTTTCTGATATATTGTATGGTACAAATCCGATACGATTTCTTTTTCCGCCTACCAGGCTGTCGTAATAAGCTTCCGTTATAAGATAGAAGCGTTGAAAGTCATCATTTTTCGGTCCTGTCCATTTATATATTACTTTCTCCATATGTTTACTTATGTATTTTTTCGTCAAATTTGTTCTTGAACCCTGCTCCGGAAATATCCACAGGGTATACTCCTGTAAAGCATCCCTTGCAGTAGCCAAAGCGGTGGTCAACAAGCTTTCCGAGACAATCGACAGGCAGATATGCAAGGCTGTCAGCACCTATATACTGTGCTATCTCCTCTGTGGTACTACATTTGCCCGCAATAAGATTTTCCTCTGAGTCAATATCGGTACCAAAGTGACAGGTGTGCAGGAATGGCGGCGATGAAATCCGAACGTGAACCTCTTTTGCTCCCGCATCACGCAGAAGCTTCACTATCCTCGCACTTGTCGTACCGCGGACTATGGAATCATCTATCATTATGACCCGCTTGCCAGCAACACTTTCACGGACAGCATTCAACTTAATCTTGACAGCGTTCTCTCGTTGGTGCTGTTCAGGCTGAATGAAACTGCGTCCGATGTATTTGTTCTTGATAAATCCGATACCGTAAGGTATACCGCTTTCATTTGCATAGCCCAGAGCAGCGTCCAACCCAGAATCGGGAACACCTATAACTATATCCGCATCCACGGGACAGCTTTGTGCAAGCAGCTGTCCTGCCCTGAGACGGGCATGATGAACTGATATACCATCTATAACAGAATCGGGACGGGCAAAGTAGATATACTCGAAAATGCAGATATTTTTTTTGCCTGTGCAGTTTGTACGTATGGAATGCAAACCGTCCTTGCCTATGACGACTATCTCTCCTGCATCTACATCACGCAGAAACTCCGCACCCACTGTTTCAAGGGCGCAGGACTCCGAAGCAATAACATATGCTCCATCGTGAGTTATGCCGATACACAGCGGACGGAAGCCGTCAGGATCGCGGAATGCTATAAGCTTTGTAGCAGTCATAAGTATACAAGAATATGCACCTTTGATGTAAGGCATCGCTCTCTCAACAGCCTGCTCAGTGGAACTGCACGTAATACGCTCACGAACTATGGAATATGCTATCGCCTCAGTGTCTGAAGTACCGTGAAAGATAGCTCCTGACATCTCAAAGGATCGACGAAGCTCTGCCGCATTGACAAGATTTCCGTTATGTACAAGAGCCATGTTGCCTTTAATGTGGCGTATCACAAGGGGCTGGATATTATTGTGGTTATGTCCGCCAGTTGTGGAGTAGCGAACGTGTCCCACGGCTATATTGCCGCTGCCCAGCTTGTCCAGCTCTTCTCGGCTGAACACTTCCGAGACAAGTCCATCCGCACGCTTATGCCTGAATATACCGTCATCACAGACAGTTATTCCGCAGCTCTCCTGACCTCTGTGCTGGAGAGCATACAATCCGAAATATACCGATGCGGCAACGTCAGAGGTACTGTTTTCGTATATGCCGAAAACACCGCATTCTTCGTGAATACTGTCAAACATTTATTACGCCTCTCTTATAGGTATTGCTCACTCAGCTTATCTATTATCGCCAGTGCCGCAAGACTCTTCTTCTTGCGCTTGTTCATAGCATACTGTTCAAGATAAGCGTGTGCTTCCTCCTCAGTCATTCCCTTGTACTGAATAAGCATGAACTTCGCCTTGTCAATTGCCTGTATATCAGCTATTTTTTCTTCGAGCCGACGGTTCTCCTCATATAATTTCAGGGATCGGTTCACGGCAATGTCAAGTGTCTTTACCAACTGATAGAGCAGAGTGCGACTGAAAGGCTTTCCGACAATGATTATGCCTGTCTTTTCTGCACGTCCCGCTATCTTTTCTGTCTGCTCTTCCTTTATCATGAAAATGCAGTTAGCAGTGGTGTTTTCTATGATGTACTCCGCAAGCTCAAAGCCCGATTCGTCCATAAGAGGGGAGTTGATGACTGCAAGCTCCAAGGACGGATCAGCATCAAAAACGGTCTTTGCCTGATAGGCTGATTCAACGAGCTTTGGTGTGCATCGGAATGAATCTCGGAGAAAATTCACAAGAGCTTCGGAGGCATTTTTATTACTTGAAACAACAAGAATTTTTTCCAAAGCTTACCTCCGTCAGAGACTGTAAAAATAATGTTTATCCTCGAATGCTCCCTTGTCGTAAGCGGAAGAATAATCACGCCACTCGTCACGGCTGTAATTCAGCAGGACTTCAAGAATATTGGACGAAACATACTTCTTCACGAACTCCGAACTTTCTGTACAGGAGACTGCCTCATCAAGCACAGCAGGCAGACGCTCCGAACCCGTGTTTTTCTCAGGAAGTGGGAGCTTTTCTGCTATACCCTCAAGCGCCGAGTATATCATCAAACCGAGAACTAAATAAGGGTTGCAGACGCAGTCCGCAGCACGAAGTTCAACACAGGCAATGTCGCTGTCTGGATTCATACGAATAAGCTGAGAGCCCTCCTCGTCTGACCAAATAATGTCACGTGGAGCAGTAAATTCTCCCAGTCTTGCATACGAATTCACTATGGAATTGGTGAAAAGGGTAAACTCGCGGATGTGTTTCATTATACCTGCCGCAGCCCATTTCAGCAACTCGTTATCGTTTGATTTTGTTTCCTCAAGCATATCGTTGTCAGGGAAAACATTGAAGCTTATATGCATACCGTTTCCGCAGTCGCCACGTAGCGGCTTTGGCATGAAGCTTGCATGAACACCGTGAGTCTCTGCCACTGACTTTACCGCAGACTTGAAGCTGAGAAATGTATCTGCGGCTTTCAGTGCAGATGAAGTATTGAAGTCGATTTCATGCTGACCGCAGCCGCTTTCATGACGTGAGGATATGGGGTGAATGCCCATCTGTTCGAGAGTAAGACAAACATCGCGGCGTATATTCTCACCCTTATCATCGGGAGCAATGTCGCAGTATCCTGCATAATCATGAGGATTCTTAGTAGGCAGACCACTATCGTCCTTGTGAAACAGAGTGAACTCGCATGATGTTCCGAAGCGGAAGCAATAGCCTGCCGCAATAGCCGCTTTCATAGCTTTTTTGAGGAAGTATCTTCCGTCTCCCTCAAAGGGGCTACCGTCTGCGTAACGGATATAGCAGAACATTCTTATAACTCTGCCCTGCTGAGGTCTCCAAGGTAGAACGGTCATGGTCTGAGCGTCAGGAAATAGGAAAAGATCCTTTCCGTTTGCCGCCTCGAAACCAGTTATTTTTTTTGCTGTGATGCGGACTCCGCGCTCAAAGGTAACTGCAAGTTCCGATGAAAGAACAGATATATTTTTCAGCCTTCCTTTCAGATCACAGAATGTAAGCTTTACGAACTTAACATCGTTTTCCTCTATATACTGCAATATCTCATTTTCCGAATAGATCATTTTAGCCTCCGTATCATAAATTGGTATAGCCCATAAGATATTCATCCACCTCTGCGGCAGCATCGCGACCCTCACGGATAGCACGAACTACAAGAGACTGTCCGATGTGCATATCACCTGCAACGAATACCTTTTCAACGTCTGTGGAATGTTTGGCGGGTGCTGTTTTTACATTTGTGCGCTGATCAAGCGATACGCTGAATGCGTCCGCTATATACTGCTGACATCCGAGAAATCCTGCTGCAATGAGACAAAGCTCGCATGGGATGACCTCTTCGCTGCCCTCAATCTCATTCATAGTACGTCTGCCTGTTTCTGAATCTGTACCAAAGCTTAGCTTGACCGTTTTGATTGCAGAAAGCTTGCCGCTTTCGTCTTTAATGAACTCCTTGACCGTTGTGCAGTAGATACGGGGATCATGACCGAATACCGCTATAGCTTCCTCCTGACCGTAGTCAGTCTTGCAGACTCTCGGCCACTCAGGAAATGGATTGTTCTCAGCTCTCTCGTCGGGAAGTTTGGGCATCATTTCAAGCTGAACTACTGATTTGCAGCCGTGGCGGACAGAGGTTCCCACACAGTCATTGCCTGTATCGCCACCGCCTATGATAACAACATTTTTTCCTTTTGCTGAAATGAATTTGCCGTCAGTAAGATTTGAGTCAAGCAGGCTCTTTGTTGTAGCCTTGAGGAAATCCACAGCAAAGAATATTCCCTCTGCATCACGTCCTTCGGCTTTAATATCACGGGGATTTGAAGAGCCACAGGCAAGCACAACAGCGTCAAAACTGCTCAGTATCTCATCAGCTGAAACATTTTCACCAACATTTGATTCAGTCCTGAATTCAACACCTTCTGCTTTCATAAGCTCCACACGGCGTTCGATGATATGCTTTTCCAACTTCATATTAGGTATACCGTACATGAGCAGTCCGCCCACACGATCAGAACGCTCGAACACAGTCACGCTATGTCCACGCTTGTTAAGAGTATCAGCAGCAGCAAGTCCCGAAGGACCAGATCCGATAACTGCAACACTCTTGCCGCTCCTTACTGCTGGTTTCTGCGGCTTCATAAAACCGTTTGCAAAGCCGAATTCAATTATTGAGTTCTCATTTTCCTTTGTAGTTACAGGAGAGTCGTAAACTCCACAGATACATGCCTTTTCACAAAGTGCTGGACATACTCTCGACGTAAACTCTGGGAAGTTATTGGTCATTAGCAGACGGCTCAGCGCCTGTTCCTTCTGACCGTGATAGAGTAAATCGTTCCACTCGGGAATAAGGTTGTTCAGCGGACAACCAGACATCATTCCGCAGAGCATTTTTCCGTTCTGACAGAAGGGCACTCCGCAGTCCATACAGCGTGAAGCCTGTTCCTTACGCTGCTCGTCACTGAGCGGTACGTGGAACTCATTAAAGTCCTTTATACGCTCAAGAGGTTCCTTTGCAGTTGTTTCAGTTCTTGCATATTCAAGAAATCCTGTTGCTTTTCCCATGGCTCACGCCTCCTTTCTGATGAGCTCGAAGGCTTCTATCATAGCCTGCTCGCTGCTCACGCCTGATTTTTCAAGCTTGCTAACTGTTTTCTGTATCTTGGCATAATCGTGAGGTATAATTTTCTTGAAGCATGGCAGATATCGCTCGAAATCTGCAAGTATCTGCTTTGCCTTTTCAGAGTCCGTAGCCTCTGCGTGCTCGCTGATTATAGCTCTCAGCTCTGCAATATCATCTTCATCTTCAACAGTTTCAAGAGAAACAAGAGCCTTGTTGAGACGGGTGTAGAGGTCGTGCTCCTCATCAAGTACGTATGCTATACCACCAGACATACCTGCGGCGAAGTTCTTGCCTGTGCGTCCGAGTATAACAGCACGTCCGCCTGTCATATACTCGCAGCCGTGGTCTCCCACTCCCTCGCATACGGCCGTAGCTCCTGAGTTTCTCACACAGAAGCGCTCGCCTGCAACGCCGTTGATGAAAGCCTTGCCCGAGGTAGCTCCGTAGAGAGCAACGTTTCCGACGATGATATTTTCGTCAGCCTTGAATGTGGATGCCTTTGGCGGACTGAGTACAAGCTTGCCGCCCGAAAGTCCCTTGCCGAAGTAGTCGTTGCTGTCGCCCACAAGCTCCAGTGTAAGTCCCTTTGGTATAAACGCGCCGAAGGACTGTCCGCCGCTGCCTGTACATTTAACAGTGAACGTATCGTCATCAAGTACATTTTCTCCGTGGATACGTGTAATTTCCGCACCTGTAAGAGTTCCCACAGAACGGTCTGTGTTAACAACGTCAATGGAAACAGACTTGGAAGTTCCGTTTTTCAGCGCACTTCCCAGCTTCTTTATTATAACACGACGGTCTATGGTATTGTCAAGTTCAAAATCGTAAATATCTTCTGCATCGAAGTGCTTTTTGCTGTCTGCTGTACTGTTTGCAAGTATATTTGTGAAGTCAATGTTCTTTTCTGCTGCGCTGTCCTTTATTCGGAGAAGGTCAGTGCGTCCCACAAGCTCGTCAACTGTGCGGATGCCCAGCTTTGCCATATACTCACGTAGCTCCTGTGCTATGAAGTGCATAAAGTTAACGATGTATTCAGGCTTGCCACGGAAGCGCTTTCTCAGCTCGGGATTCTGGGTAGCGATACCCATAGGACAGGTATCAAGGTTGCAGACTCTCATCATAACGCAGCCCATTGTTACCAACGGAGCTGTTGCAAAGCCAAATTCCTCAGCACCGAGAAGTGCAGCAACAAGTACGTCACGTCCTGTCATAAGCTTTCCATCAGTCTCAATGCGTACGCGTGAACGCAGTCCATTGAGCATAAGAGTCTGGTGAGCCTCAGCAAGTCCCAGTTCCCACGGAAGTCCTGCGTTATAAATGGAGCTTTTGGGAGCAGCGCCTGTACCGCCGTCATAGCCCGAGATGAGGATAACCTGTGCGCCTGCCTTTGCAACTCCTGCCGCAACAGTTCCCACACCTGCTTCAGATACAAGCTTAACGGAGATTCGAGCCTTGTCATTGGCATTCTTGAGGTCGTAGATAAGCTGAGCCAAATCTTCAATGGAGTAGATGTCATGGTGAGGCGGTGGCGAGATAAGTCCCACGCCTGCTGTTGAATGACGGGTCTTGGCTATCCACGGATATACCTTGCCCGAGGGAAGATGTCCACCCTCACCGGGCTTTGCGCCCTGAGCCATTTTTATCTGTATCTCCTGCGCGGAAACTAGGTATTCCGATGTAACACCAAAACGTCCCGAAGCCACCTGCTTGATAGCTGAACACTTATCTGATTTCAGACGCTCTGGGCTTTCTCCGCCCTCGCCGCTGTTAGACTTTCCGCCGATGCAGTTCATAGCTACTGCCATGCACTCGTGGGCTTCCTGCGAGATAGAACCGTATGACATAGCGCCTGTCTTGAAGCGCTTGCAGATACTCTCAACGGACTCAACTTCATCTATAGATATTTCAGATGCACTGTCAAAATTGAAATCGAGCAGACTACGGAGCGTCAGCTCGTTGTCCTCACGAGTGAGAGCTTCGGAATACTTCTTAAATGTATCGTAACTGCCCGTCCATGCTGCCTGTTGTAACAGGTGAATAGTCTCGGGAGTGTAGAGGTGGTCGCTCTTTCCGCTACGGAGCTTGTGGCTGCCTGCGCTCTTTACGTCGCTAACCACGTGAAGTCCGAGGGGATCATATGCGGCAGTGTGGAGAGCCTCCGTGCGGCAGCTTATATCTGCAAGTCCTATGCCGCCGATACGGCTGACAGTTCCAGCAAAATAACAGTCGATAAGCTTCTGCGAAATGCCCACAGCTTCAAAGAGCTTGCTGCCCTGATAGGACTGGATAGTGGAGATTCCCATTTTTGAGGCTATCTTGACGATACCGTGGAGAACAGCGCTATTGTAGTCGTCCTCGGCAGCGTAGAAGTCCTTGTCGAGAGAACCGTCCTCTATAAGTGAACGAATAGTTTCATGTGCAAGATAAGGATTAACAGCACATGCACCATAACCGAGAAGTGCTGCGAAGTGATGTACCTCTCTGGGCTCTGCACTTTCAAGTATCATTGCAACTGCTGTACGCTTCTTAGTGGAAACGAGATGCTGCTGAAGTGCAGAAACTGCAAGAAGCGAGGGGATAGGGCAGTGGTACTCGTCCACGCCACGGTCTGAAAGTATAAGAATAGTCGCACCCTCACGGTATGCCTTGTCAGCATCAATGAAAAGACGCTCTATAGCCTTGTCCAGCGATGTTCCGATGTAATAAGTGATAGGGATAACTGCACTTTTAAGACCTTTCTGGTTCAGCGCTTTTATCTTGAGCATATCCGTCTCGGTGAGGATAGGATTTTCAATTTTCAGTACGTGACAGTTCTCGGGGCACTCCTCAAGTATATTGCCGTCCTTGCCGATGTAAACGCTGGTGTCGGTAACAACTTCCTCACGGATAGCATCAAAGGGCGGATTCGTTACCTGTGCAAAGAGCTGACGGAAGTAGTTGAAAAGCGGAGGAGACTGCTTGTCAAGCGGTGGTAGCGGAATATCACTACCCATAGAAGCAATAGGTTCAGCACCTTTTTCAGCCATTGGCAATATAGATGTACGGATATCCTCATAGGAATAGCCGAATGCTTTGTGAAGTCTTGCAAGCTCACTTTTTGAGTATGTCTGCACTCCCTTATTCGGTATATGAAGATCGTGGAGACGTACAAGATTAGCGTCCAACCATTCGCCGTAGGGCTGGCGTGAAGCGTACATCGACTTTACTTCATCGTCCTCGATGATACGTCCCTGCTTTGTGTCTGCAAGGAGCATTTTTCCGGGACGAAGACGGTCTTTCTTCACTATTTTCTCAGGGGCAATATCTATACAGCCAGTCTCAGAGGAAAGAATAAGAAATCCGTCGTTTGTGATGCAGTATCTTGAAGGACGAAGTCCGTTTCTGTCTAGAACTGCTCCCATAACGTCACCATCTGAGAAAAGAATAGATGCCGGACCGTCCCAGGGTTCCATCATTGTAGCATAATACTGGTAGAAATCATACTTTGCCTTAGAGATAGTCTTATCGTTTTTCCATGGTTCTGGTATGGTTATCATAACTGCCAGCGGAAGCGGCATACCTGACATCACCATGAATTCAAGAGCATTGTCAAGTCTTGCAGAGTCTGAACCGTTTACATTTATTGCAGGAAGTATCCTGTGCATATCGGCACTAAGAGTTTCACATGTCATTGTCTCCTCACGGGCCAGCATTTTGTCAGCGTTGCCTGTGATAGTATTAATCTCACCGTTGTGAACAATGAAGCGGTTTGGGTGAGCCTTCTGCCAGCTTGGATTTGTATTCGTAGAGAAACGAGAGTGTACCATTGCGATAGCTGATGTGAAGTCCTCACTCTGAAGGTCTGTGTAGAACCTTCTCAGCTCATCAACGAGAAACATTCCCTTGTATACAATAGTGCGGCTGGAAAGCGAGCATACATAGGTGTCCTCATTGGACTGCTCAAATTCACGTCTTGCAATAAAGAGCTTACGATCAAAGTCCAGACCTCTCTGGCAGCTATCGGGGCGTTTTACGAAAGCCTGCATGATGCATGGCATACTGTCAAATGCCTTGTGACCGAGTATCGAGGGAGAAGTTGGAACCTCGCGCCAGCATAAAAAGGTCATACCATTGTTATCGATTATTTTTTCAAAAAGCTTTTTTGCGCGGTCACGTCTCAACTCATTCTGAGGAAAGAAAAACATACCAACGCCGAAGTCGCCGTCAGCTCCAAGATCAACACCCAGCTTTTGTGTTTCTTCAATAAAGAAGTCATACGGCATCTGTACAAGTATACCTACACCGTCGCCGGTCTTGCCCTCGGCATCTTTACCTGCACGGTGTTCCAGTTTTTCAACGATAGTTAGAGCATTTTCCACAACATATCGTGACTGTTCACCATTGATGTTCACTACTGCTCCGATACCACAGTTGTCATGTTCAAATCTGGGGCTGTAAAGTCCCTGCTGCTGGTAAGGAGCCTCTGTTCTGAAATTGTCCATATCTTTCACTTGCCTTTCCGATACGAAGCGCCATTGATCCGTATCGCATAACATAATAAAAGGACGTCCATACAGACAATAAACCTGTATAAACGTCCTTGTTGTTAATTTCATCTTATCACGTTAAAGCGGAAATGTCAATAGGTAATTTCAGCAAATTCGATGTTTCGTGAAATTTATACAGTTAATATCCACTAACACAACAGAAAAACTATGCGATACATCAAATTTCAAAAAAGCTATTGACAAATCTTTCGCGAAGGTCTATAATGGCATTGTAAACAGCAAGGGAGCTGCGGATATGATATCCGTAGCTCTTTTTTGGTTTATAGCGCTAAATCCATACACAAAGGGGTGTATGAAGTCTCAGGACTTCTGCACCCCTTTGATATATATGCTGTAACTTATCTTAGGAGGAATTTCTATGGACTCTCAGACAATCTTACAACAGGCACTGGATGAGACTAACGGTCTTGTCTTTGGTGTATGGTTCCTTATTGGTGCTGCTCTCGTATTCTTTATGCAGGCAGGCTTCGCAATGGTGGAGACAGGCTTCACCCGTGCAAAGAATGCAGGCAATATCATCATGAAGAACTTAATGGACTTCTGTATCGGTACAGTTGTTTTCATTCTCATAGGCTTCGGTCTTCTTTTCGGTGAGGACCTCGTCGGTATAATCGGTCAGCCCGGATTTGATATCTTCACTTCTTACGGCTCATTCGACTGGTCAAACTTCGT
Source organism: Ruminococcus sp. (assembly GCA_017616055.1). Taxonomy (GTDB): domain Bacteria; phylum Bacillota; class Clostridia; order Oscillospirales; family Ruminococcaceae; genus Ruminococcus. The sequence continues at coordinate 283 of JAFZYX010000210.1, read as the reverse complement.
ATTCAACCTTGTATTCTGTGCGACTACAGCTACTATCGTTTCAGGTGCAATGGCTGAAAGAACCAAGTTCCTTTCATACTGTGTTTACTCAGCTATCATCAGTGCTATCGTTTATCCTATCGAAGCACACTGGGGCTGGGGCGGCGGCTGGCTCAGCCAGTGGGGCTTCCACGATTTCGCAGGTTCAGCACATATCCACATGGTCGGCGGTATCGCAGCACTCGTTGGTGCAGCAATCCTCGGACCAAGAATCGGTAAGTTCCACAAGACAAAGGACGGCGAG
>JAFZYX010000209.1 GCA_017616055.1 Ruminococcus sp. | reverse complement strand
CATTATTTTATCAGAATGTAAGCTCATCAGTGATATCGAGGTTTTTCATTTCAGCTGCAACAAATTTATCTGCAGAAAGTGCGTAGATGTAGTCACCTATATACACAGCTCTGTCGAATGCCGGAGTCTGCCAGCCGTAATACATATCCGTTATGACATCCGAGGAGATATCGCCCCTGTGTACAAACTTCCCATCCTCATAGCTGAAAAACTCATACCTTGTCTGATAGATATAGTCCTTTAAATCGTCAGTATAACTATATTTTGTATACGATATCGGTACACCTATAAGGTTCTTTTCAGGAGCGATGAGAAGAGCCTTTCTTTCGTAAACAGCTATTGAGCTGTACCATTCCTCTTCAATCTCGACAATATCATCTCCCAATATTCTATTATCCGAGTAACCCGTCCATGTGTAAACGTCCTCTGCTTTAAGGTTATTTGGATCTGAGTTGTCAAACATCGTCATTCTTACACCAGTTACTCTGCCGGATTCGTCTGCGTCCTGACCGAAGCCTAGAAGGAGCCCATCGTTCCACTGCTGCATATATGTGCTGAAGCCATTTATCTTGAATTCGTCAAGAAGAACGGGTTTTTCAGGATTACTGAGATCAACTGCGTATAGAGGATCTGTGCGGCGAAAAGTAACTACATAAGCCATATCACCGCTGAAACTTGCGGATTTAAGTTCCTCACCCTCGCCAAGGCCGTCAATCTTGCCTACCATGTTCATATCCATATCGAGCACATATACACGTGTGTCCTGCTTGCCTGTCTCGTAGGTATAATAGCCATTTCTTCTTTCATCTGTATATTCTTCAAGTATCCATTCAAGGTCTGCTTTTTCATCTTCAGTATATGGATGAAAAATCTTGCTCATATATGTATAGGTGGCTGCAACACGAAAATAGCCGCCGTACTCGCTCATAGAGAACTGATCCTTAACATAGCCGTTGATGTTGGTTCCTGCTACAGGAACTATATCTCCGCCACTTATTGAAATACGTGTGATATCAGTAGTGTTCTCCTCTTTAGGAGCTGCCGTGTAGAGATTGTCTGCTGAGCAGTAAAGGCTGCCCGTATAGCCCGCCAGAGTCTTTATATCCTTTTCTGTAGGGGTTCCTGACTTATTGAGATCAAGGCTGCTGATAACAGTATATGAAAGAATATCCGTATGTCCAAAGCCGTCTGCAGGTAGAAGTATATCCTCAGGAGTAATAATATCATAACTCTCCGCAAAGCCGCAGTACGGAATATAGCTTCTCTTATCGCTTGCACCGTCTATATTATCAAACAGCGAAGTTGAATATGTAGAAGTAAGCAGCATATAACCTTCTGGCGATATCCTTACATCATTGTAGTAACCGTCCTGCTTGTATACGTCAATCAGCTTCGGCTCGTCGCCTGTTGTATAGAATGCTACGAATGTATAAGGCACATCATTCTCCAGTTCTCGATAATCAATGCCATAGTAGAAGTTGGAGTTATTGTTATTACCAATGATAGCTATCATATCATTATAGACATACATATCCATTACGGAGACATTATAGCCATTATCATCGATACCAACAGACTCGCTGATATTTATTGTAGAGCTGCCAGTGAACTTTCCATCCTTTGCGTCAGCTGTGCGGAGAACAGGAGTATAGGAATAATCCTCACCCGATTCATGACCCAGGTAGTAAATATGCTTTCCATCGGTCTTTACGATATCAGCTTCGAGAACATCCTGCTCCTGATAGTGGGTTTCAGAATGCTCCGGATTTTCCTCTTTCATTGACTCATCATTATTGTCATTGTCTTCTTGTTCTGATATTACCGGAGTTTCGTGTAACTCCTTTCCTTCACCGCCGATACCGGAAGAAGCACTTGATTCAACCCACTTATCATCTATAGCAGCAGGAGCTGTTACAGATTCTTCATTAGTCGCTTCACCGAACTCCTCTACTGTTTCAGTAACAGCATCATATTTATATCTGGACTTTGCGTATACTTCTTCTTCATCTGCAGCCTTCTTGAACATGACATATATCTGATTGTAGCTTCCAGCGCTACTCATATAGCTTGTAAGTTCCTTAACCTCCGCCTTGTTATTTACGTTTTTACCATCAGCAGTTGTCTTTTCGGTCAATTTAGACTTGTTATTCTGAGCAACTACATTTTCTTTACTATATTTATCATTTATCTTTCTGTTGTTCAAGGTATATACAGCAGTACCACTAATAACAGCACAGGCTGCAGCCATAGCAGCAATACGGCTTGCAATTGAAATTCCGCTTCTCTTTTTCTTTGCAACTTCATTATCAAGCATTGTCTTTATATTTTCTGGCCTGAGCTGTTCGGGAACCGGCTCTGACTTCATATGTTCTCTGAGCTTATCGTCGTTGTTCATAAACATTCTCCTTTCACGAGTCATATTTCTGGTGTCAGTTCAAGCCGCAGTTTCTGCTTTATTCTTGCAAGCTTTGATCGAACAGTAGTTGGCTTTATGCCACACAGCGAGGATATCTCGTCGCTTGTATAGCCACCCAGTACGGACATGGAGAGTAGCAGTTTTGATTCATCGTCCAGCCTTCCCACAGCTTCTCTGAGTTCCACAGATTCGTAACTGAAGCTGTCGGAAAGCTGAGGCTCTTCCTCAAGGGATTCCGCAGGTTCAAAGTATGTACGCTGCTTGCGCTTTATCTTGGCAGCGAGAATAGTCATTATCCAGCCCCTGAATTTCTCGGGATTGCGCAGCTTCTTTATGCTCCTGAATGCATCAAGGACAGTATCGCTCACGGCGTCCGCCGCATCATGCTGATTTCGCAGACTATAAAGCGCTATATGATAAAGGTCCTCGTAAACTGTTGAGTATAGTCTTGCAAAGGCTTCGGTGTCTCCCTCACCTGCGAGCCTGATATCTTCTGACATATCGTTCATAGGGATCCCTCCTTTGAATCCGGATTCATAAAATATGTGTCCTGCAATTAACGGATCGTTGCATGAGAATCATAAAATAGTCGCATTACACAAAAAATTATAATTCCAGTTGTTTAGTATGACGGCGTGTTTTGCCGCAACCCACAAAAATACCCTAAAGGTGGAAAAAACGCAGAAAACTTCATTGACAATTCTTAATAAATAATGTATAATTATGATGACTTCTTATAAATTGTCCGACCAAAAACCGATAGATATAAATCAAGGAGTGGGAATTTTGGTAAGAAAAAAGAGAATGATCATAGGCGTTGTTACTGCCGAGGCAAACAGTATTGAACAACGTCAGATCATCAAGGGAATTGCAAGGTTCAATCAATGTGTGGGAAGCGATACCATTGTTTTTTCCAATAACTATAATCCTAATATACGCGAAAAGGAGCTTTTCTGCGAAAACAAGATTTACGACCTTATACTTTCCGACGAACTCGACGGACTTATTGTTATTTCCGAATCATTTGTTAATGAGGATCTCAAAAAGCTAATAGCTGATTTGCTTGCACGCAAGAACGTTCCTATAGTTATCGTGGGAACTCACGTAAAGGAGCTAGACTTTCCACATTGTAACTTTATCAATACGAGCGACGAAAACGATATCGAGGATCTCACTGATCATCTCGTTGAAAAACACGGTTTCAAGGAAATCGACATACTAACAGGTTACGATTTTATCGAAGCTTCAAACCTCCGTGTAAACGGCTACAGGAAATCCCTGGAAAAACACGGTATAGAGTACGACGAAAGCCGCGTACACTATGGAAATTACTGGATGAACTCCGGTACCGAGCTTGCAGAACGCTATTACAGCGGAGAACTTGATCTTCCTCAGGCAATAATCTGTGCCAATGACTATATGGCTTACGGACTTATCGACAAATTTGATGAACTAGGCATAAAGATTCCCGAAGACGTTACTGTTGTGGGATATGAATTTGTCGGGGACAGATTCATGCATACCCCCCTTCTCACAACATATAAGAGAAACCGTGAGACCATTGGCGAAGACGCAGCAAATATGGTCTACAGCCGTATAAAAAACAGAGAGTTCCTCTTTTCGCCACCTCAGGGCGAGATAATCTGCGGAACGAGCTGTACATGTGGAATAGACCGCAAGCTCTATACTAAGGAACTGAAATACGCTCGTGCAAAAAAGGATTACGACAACTGGAACCTCTTCAATCCTCTTGATCAAAAGCTCACCGAATGTCGTACCCTTAACGAATTTACCGATATATGTGGAACCTTTCACTGGCAGGTTCGTGAAATACAAAGCTTTTATCTGTGTCTTTACAAGAACTGGTATGACTCTGATGCTGAGCTCACTGACATTCTTTCCTGTCAGTGCATGGTTAACTGGGAGGATAAAACTCCATTTGACATGCAAAAATTCAATTTTTCTGCGCTTCTGGCAAAGAATTACGAGCCTGCAATATACTATTTCAATCCCCTTTTCTTCAACGACAGGCTTTTCGGTTATCTCGTGCTTAAATATCACGACCCTGATACATATGATGATATCTACAGGAACTGGCTGAAATCTGTATCAAATGGTCTCGAATTCCTGCGTATGAAAAATGATATACAGTACCTTACACAGTGTCAGAACCTCTCAGATCTCCGCGATACACTCACTGGAATGTATAATGAAACAGGCATGAGAAAGGCATATCATACACTTGATATCATAAATCAAGACTTCACTCTCGTCATGATGAGAATAGGCATATCAAACACAGGTTTTTACGAATTAAACGGCAAGATACCTGCAATTATGGATGCAGCTGAAGCTGTCAAACAGTTCTGCGGAAGTAGCGATATCTGCGGAAGAGTAAACGATAACACCTTCGCATGCATCATACAGGGTGATGCTGATACTTCTCTCCTCGAGAACAGACTGAACTCTATAGTATTGCAGCATAACGTGTATCTGGAACAGTACGGTCTTGATTCATTTGTAATTGCCGCAAAAAAATGCACGGAAAAATCTTATACACGCATGATAGGAACTTGCGTAGAGATACTGGCAAAACGTCAGTGCGAACAGATGGAAATGCGTATGCGACCTCACTATGAGGATATGCTTAGAATCAGAAGTTACATCTATAGCAATCCTCAGGACAGTTTTGAGTCGGAAAAACTCCAGAAACTATACCCATACAGTGCAGGACATCTCCGTGAGGTGTACAAAAAATGCTTCGGTGTCAGCATACATAAGGATTGCATAAATGCTCGAATGGCAAAGGCAACCTTCTGCCTTATGGTAACTCCACTGAGTATGACAGAAATAGCGGAACAATGCGGTTATGTTGACAGCAAGTATTTCCTGCGTCAATTTCTCGCAACAGTCGGCGTTACTCCTAATCAGTACCGCAATATGACAAAATAAATCATACATAAATAACCAAACAAGCCCAAAAGCAGTGATTTCGCTTCGGGCTTGTTTTTTTCTATCAGTTTTGAGCTTCTGCGCTGAATGCTTCTATTTTTGCAAGAAAATCTGACCTTTCCTCATCCGTAAGTGAAAAAAGCGGATTGATTTTCAGCTCTGCATCACCATACAGTATCTGCACATTATTTCCGTCAAGCATACTGTATATCAATGTTGTGTGCCCCTCGAACAGCGAGGTTATTGTATACATTTCTTTATCGTGGAGTACAAACGGCTTGCTGCCACGGATATTCGAAAGTTTTTCCGTAATTCTTCCGCATAATATTCCAACATTCTCTGCGCCCAGCTTCACAGTTCCTGAAGTGTTCCTAAAATAAATCATGCACCATTTGAGTTCATTTACCACTTCAAGAATAAGTGTGCCGCCGTTTGTGTTTATCTCGAGTTTTTTTGAGTTATCCATACATTACCTGCCTTTTTCAAATATAACCATTGCGTCTCCATCGTCGCAATATGCCGCGAGCCATTCATACTTTGGAGAAACTATGTAAAAATCGTTGAGATGATAATCGGTCTCTCCAAGTATCGTCATGATCTCATCAATAAAGCCCTCATATACCCACCCCTGAGAAAGTATCAAAAACACTTTCCCATCAGTTTTTTCGCTGATGTATTCACGAGTCTTACAAATAATATCCGCCCAGTCAAAGGATATATCAAGCTTCTTCCATTCTTTTCTGAACCTTAGAAAACAATAATCAAGGCATATGCTATCATTTTTCACGTCCTTTTTAAAGTCCGTAAACGTATAGAGAAAACGCGTAATTACATCCGAATATCCAATTTTAGAATATTCATAAAAGCGTGTTCTGTCAATTCCGCAGACTTTGATAATATTTTCTATCTGCAAACGTATACCGTTTCTTTCAGATTCTTCTGGGGTTATTATACTGGTAATTTTCATAACTATCACTCAATTTCGTAACGCTGAATATGGAGTTCTCGCCTGTTTCCCAAGATTATTATAATAACATTATAAATCTGCAATGCTGATTTGTCAACATAAAAAACGATTATGCATATCTGCGCGATTTCCTCACATAATATCTTCGAAACGGAGGTTTTTTCATGGCAGAACGTATCGCAAGAGGAGTTTTTCGCACGGAAACTCCTGTAATAGTGGAAAGCTATGCCGCGGTAGTCGGCGAAAAAGAAGGACAGGGGCCTCTCGGAAACTGTTTCGACGAGGTTATAAGTGACAGTCACTTCGGCGAGGAAACATGGGAACAAGCTGAGACTCGTTTTCAACTTGAGGCCATGGGACTTGCACTCGGAAAAGCAAATCTCTGCAAGGACGATATTGATATCATCTGCGCAGGCGACCTCATAAACCAGTGTATCGGTTCAGCTTACAGTGCCAGAGAGCTTGCAATGCCGTTTTTGGGCCTTTATGGAGCATGCTCAACTATAGCAGAGGGGCTTCTAATTGCTTCGCTCTTTACAGACAGCGGGGTTGCTCAACGCACTGCTACTGTTACTTCATCACATTTTTCAACGGCGGAAAGGCAGTTCCGCTTTCCTCTGTCATATGGTGGTCAAAAGACTCCAACAGCTCAGTGGACTTGCACCGCCTCTGGTGCTGTGATACTTTCTCGAAACAGCGGAAATATCCAAGTCACAGGCGGATGCGTTGGCAGAATAACTGACCTACACATCACAGACATCAACAACATGGGAAGCGCTATGGCCCCTGCTGCCGCGGATACTATCATGCGTTATCTGTCCGCGACAGGAACTTCTCCTAAGAATTATGACCTTATTGTAACAGGCGACCTGGGTACGGTAGGAAGTCGGCTCCTCCTTGACTTTATGCTTAAGTATGGTGTGGATATAACTCATCAGCACCGCGACTGCGGTGCCATGATATTTGATGCGGAAACACAGGATACTCACTGTGGAGGTTCAGGCTGCGGCTGTGGAGCAAGTGTACTCTGCGGACACTTTCTACCAATGCTTGAACGAGAACAGTTTCACGATATACTGTTTGCAGCTACTGGAGCTCTCATGTCTCCGATGTCAATCCAACAGGGGGAAAGTATTCCCTGCATATCACACCTCGTTCACCTCAGAAAGGATTGAATCATGATTACAGATATATTAAAAGCATTCATCACTGGAGGAGTTTTATGTGCTATGGGACAGCTCCTTATCGATTTTACAAAGCTCACTCCCGCAAGGATACTAACAGGATTCGTAGTGGCAGGAGTTTTCCTTTCGTCTGTCGGACTATACACGCCTTTTGCAGAATTCGCAGGTGCAGGAGCGACCGTGCCGCTTACAGGCTTCGGACATCTCCTTGCCGAGGGAATAAAAAAAGCCATCATAAGCGATGGATTTCTCGGGATTTTCACAGGGGGACTTACAGCTGCGGCAGGCGGTGTTACTGCAGCACTTCTCTTTGGTCTTGCCGCTTCACTGATATTCAAGCAAAAGGACAAGAAATGAGCAATTAGCTATAATTGTGATTTACGCTTACCACAAAGAAACGGTTATTGCAAATGGGCGCTTAAAAAGCGCCCATACATTAGGAATTCAGTACTTAGGCTTATACAGCTGCTTTGTATCCCTGTCATAAACATACTGCGGTTGCTCATCGGGTATCGGTAATACTCCAATTGAACATTCTGCAAAAAAGCTCTGTAAAATTATCGTTTTCCCTGTCATATAAAGCCTCTGTTTCCTCAAATTGCCTCTTTAATACCAAAATATCCACTGCTTTTCCAATAAGACGAGTATCACGCTTATAGGATTCTAGTTCCAGTATCATTAATATCATTTCTCCTTAATGTATTTTGCTGCTGTATCAACAAATTCGAGCTGCTCCCCTTTCGTCGGCAAAACTGCGATACGCTCAACTTCTGACATAATTGAAGTATTCTCAGAAAAGCTATTATTCTTTTTTAACAAATACGTAATGATATTGAACTTCCATATCTCATCTTTCTGATCAGACTTCAAAATGTTAAGTATATACGGCTCGGTCACTTTGCCATGTACAGAAAGTACCTCCACTATATCCTCAGCAATGGGCCAGTTCATATCCTGTATCCATACAAGAAGCTCGGGAATTATTGACTCTATTTCGATATCGGAAAGCTTTTTTAGTTCTGATACCGCAGAAATATCATATTTATTCTTTGGAATAAGATCTTTTATATCCATTTTAACGCTCCTGTTACTCAATTGATAAAGTAATCGTTCAAAAGAACTGTAAACAGCGAATATACCCCACTATCAAGTTCAAGATAATTATTGCTTTGGTAAAGTAAGAAGTTCAACGTCTGATTTTCATTTTTAATACTTGTTTCTCTGAAAAATGAAATTACAGACATGTTTTACATTATTGTTTTTTCCTCATCAGTATGCAAAGAATGCAGGGATAAAAGGTCATTGAAGAGCCTCCCCTTTCAAGCTTGTAAGCAACATTATCAAACATAGAATATTTGTATTGTCTACCGTCGGAACTTAGTGACTTTTTCATTGTTGTCAGAACTTTGACAACATTTCAATTGTATTATAATTCATATGCCAGTAGTTTGTCAATTAAGAGTCATACAAAAAAGCTGTCACCAACACTACTCTACGCAAAACGGATAATATAATATTTATGTAAGTAACGAACGGTAGACGAAACAAAGATGATCTTTAGTCTCTTTTGCTACTTAATATAGAACATTTTACTTTTGTTATTTTACCTCTCTTAGCCTCTTTTATTTAATGTGTTTTTCACCAACTTGAGTATCGATGTTGCCTAATTAATTGTGCGTGTCTCCAAATTTTATCTTCAAAAGCTCTCATACGCTTGACTTTTCAGTGGTTTTGTAATATAATAATTTAGTCGCAGGTGACGCCTGCTATAGTTTATGGCGGCATAGCTCAGTTGGCTAGAGTACTCGGTTCATACCCGATTGGTCGTTGGTTCAAATCCTACTGCCGCTACCATATATGGCCCGTTGGT
>JAFZYX010000208.1 GCA_017616055.1 Ruminococcus sp. | reverse complement strand
TTGTGCTGCATTAGTTGGCAGTGTAACTGTTGTTAATGATCCTCCAACTAGGAGTGCAGCCGTTATTGCTGCCATAATTCTTTTATTTTTCATGTTACAGTCCTCCTTTTATTAAATCTTAACCCCGATAAGACTGTCTCAGCTTAAATTATAACACAATTCACACAAAATCGCAATACCGCTTTCCGACAATTAACAAATTATTAACTTTTTGTTAACAGCATTTGGACTATTCGTTATTATAGCGTAAACATCAATATCCATATATGGTATATAACGCTCGCACGTTAACTGTATTTCCATAATACTAAAAACGGGCGTCCAAAAGAACGCCCATACATTAATCAATACTCACTTATTCAGCGTGAAGAATTATCCGCATAGATGCCGAGTATAATAGCAGCATCCACTGCATCAACTACTTCATCGCTGTTCATATCAGCTCGAGCTCGCTTATTCTGGTCAAGAGTTCCAGAATGGCCTGAGGATATCGATGCATAATCCTTCAATGCCATGGCTGCATCTACCGCATCTACGATACCATCATCGTTAAGCTCGCCGTGCTTTTCCGGAAGATAGGCATAGCTATACTCGCTGAAAGAACTCATAAACAGTTGCGTCCAGTAGAATACGCCATTATAGTTAGCACAACCGACTCCGATATATCTATAATTCGGATTAAGTATGCTGTCGCGGTGAGCGGTCGAATTCATCCAGCCACTCATAACGCTTTCAGGGTTCGGAGAGCCCTTCGCGATATTTTCTGCGATATTTGACCAGTTGAGATTCTGCTCGTCGAAGACATCAAGTCCCGATTTTCCATTTATACGCTGATGACTCCAGTATGCGGTAGTCTCATTAACTCGAATATCCGCACATTTACTGAGTTTCGGGAACATTTTAAGCTCAACAAGTCCTCTGTTACGTCTTTCCTTATTGACAAGTTTTATAACACTGTCTGAATACATAACTAACTGGTGCTCACTGATAGCCTGCTTTTGTGTCTCTATTCTGACTGTATTACCGACTGAAGCTGCAAAGGTGGCAGGAGCTGTTATAAAAGCTGCTGTTAGAACCACCGAACCGATAAATGCTGCAATTTTTTTCATAGTAATGCCTCCTTTTTGCCCCTTTTCATGACATAAAATCCTGACTTGGAGCTTACAGAAAATACACGCTTAACAATACCATGACTAAAATCATATCCCAATAAAATTATAGCACAGTCCACTACGTAAGTCAACAATTTATAAACAATATTGTCGGCATAAACAATGAGCAGTAAAAGCTTTATATCATATCAAACAAGAAAGGCTGCACCCGAAAGTACAGCCATTTTTTGTAAAAATTTTCGAAATAATTACTTGATTTCGATTGTAGCGCCAGCCTCTTCAAACTTAGCCTTGAGCTCGTTAGCCTCAGCCTCAGAAACGCCTTCCTTAATAGCCTTAGGAGCAGCCTCAACTATCTCCTTAGCTTCCTTAAGGCCAAGTCCGAGAACTTCCTTAGCAACCTTGATAACGCCCATCTTAGCATCACCGAAGGAAGCAAGGATTACGTCGAACTCTGTCTTAGCAGCAGCGCCAGCACCAGCAGCACCGCCAGCAGCAGGAGCAGCAGCGATAGCAGCTGTTACACCGAATTCCTCCTGGATAGCGTCTACGAGCTCAGAAAGCTCAAGAACAGAAAGAGTCTTGATATCTTCAACAAATTTTGTGATCTTCTCAGAAGCCATGATAATAATCTCCTTTTTAATAGTATTTGCCCTTATCGGGCTGTGATTTTAAGCTGCGGAGCATATCCCCGCAAAACGTGTTTGAAAGACTAAACAGCAATTAAGCAGCTTCTTCTTCCTTCTTCTTGTCTGCAACAGCGTTGAGAGTAGCAGCCAGCTTCTGGAGTGGGCCCTGGAGAGAGCCAACGAGCTGAGCGAGAAGGGTGTCCTTTGAAGGGATCTTAGAAAGAGCAACAACTCCAGCCTGATCGTAAACTTCGCCGTCAATGTAACCAGCCTTCAGATTGAACTTCTCATCGCCTGCCTTCTCAGCAAACTTACCGAGGATTCTTGCGGGAGCAGTCTGATCGTCGTTTGAAACAGCGAGAGCAGTTGTGCCGTTGAGAGCCTCTTCAAAGCCCTCGATACCGCATTCCTTGAAAGCGCGGAGAAGCATTGTGTTCTTCTCTACAAAGTAGTTAACGCCAGCCTCACGGAGCTCTTTTCTGAGCTTGGTATCCTCTTCAACAGTGATACCCTTGTAGTCAACGAGAACGCCTGATACGGAATTCTTGATGATCTCGGTGAGCTTCTCGACCTTAGCCTTCTTTGCTTCGAGTACAGCATTGCTTGGCATAGTGTGTATTCACCTCCGAATGATTTTTATCGTATTCAGAGAGAGCAATAAAAATGCCCATTCCGACAGCGCAGAATGGACAACGATAATTCTATCAATTGCTATTCCTCGGCGGGACTTACTGAGCTTT
>JAFZYX010000207.1 GCA_017616055.1 Ruminococcus sp. | reverse complement strand
TGTAGTCGGACCGACAGCTTCGGGGAAGACTTGGCTGGGCGTTGAGCTTGCAAAGATTTACGGCGGAGAGGTGATCTCCGCCGATTCCATGCAGATATACAAGGGCATGGACATCGCCTCTGCAAAGCCTTCGGAATCTGAAAAGCAGGGGATTCCCCACCATCTCATGGGATTCCTCGACAGGAACGAGAGCTTTAGCGCAGCGGATTATGTACAGCTTGCGAATGAGAAAATTCGGGATATTCTATCACGCTGTAAGCTACCTATAATCGTGGGCGGTACGGGACTTTACATCGATTCTCTTCTCGAAAATGTGAAGTTTTCCGAAGGAGGCAGTGACGAGGCATATCGTAAGGAGCTGTATGCTTTTGCCAGTGAGAACGGTAATGAAGCTTTACATGCTCTTCTTGCTAAACTTGATCCCGAAGCAGCAGGTGGTATACACCCGAATAATCTTGTAAGGGTTGTTCGTGCTTTGGAGGTCTGCAAAGTGACTGGAAGACGTTTCAGTGAGCTGAAAAAGGAGAGCCGTCTTGTGGAAAGCCCATACAATTCCCTGATTATCGGGCTGAACTTCGATGACAGGCAGAAGCTTTACGACCGTATAGATATGCGTGTGGACGAAATGGTAAAATCGGGCCTCATCGAAGAATCACGGGAACTATGGATGGAAAGCGGTATGAAGACAGCTGCCAACGCCATAGGTTACAAGGAACTTATCCCTTATTTCGAAGGAAAAGCTGTTTTGAGCGAATGCATAGATACTATAAAGCAAGAAACAAGGCATTATGCTAAACGCCAACTGACGTGGTTCCGCAAAAACACCCGTATTGAGTGGCTGTTTTTGGACAGATTTAATAAAAATAATGAAATATTAGAAAAATGCAAAAAAACTATAGCCAAATACTTGGAAATGTGATATAATGTACTGTGTGTATTTCTGCGCGGGCAATTTGGTAAAAATTTTTGCTCTCAAAGCTTTGCACGGAAACAAATATCTGAATAGGAGTAATGTGTATGAACAAAACAATCAATCTGCAGGACGTGTTCCTCAATCAATGCAGAAAAGACAAGATCATGGTTACTATCATACTCACCAATGGTTTCCAGTTCAAGGGAATGGTAAGAGGCTTTGATAGTTATGTAGCTATCTTTGACTGTGACGGAAAACAGCAGCTCGTATACAAGCATGCTATTTCCACTATTATCCCTGCAAGATCTGTTTCTATTCTTGACGCTTCCGAAAAGAACGACTAAGGGTGATCTAAATGGGATTTTCCAAGTCGGATGGCAGCTTCATGGTCAAGTTTCTCAGAAACGTGGTCTTGGTGCTGCTTCTGATCGTGTTTGTCAGCATAGTCTATAATTTCCGTAACAAGGAAAGCGATACAGTCTCCGCTCTCACTGCTTCGGCGTTGTCGTCAAGGGAGTACAGGGGTGTGTTCATCAGGGATGAGGAGATACAGCTTTACAGTGGAAACGGCGTACTCAGCTATAACGTGTCTGATGGCGGAAAGGTCGGAAACGATACGGTCATCGCAGAGGCTTATCTGGATGATGAGCAGTTGAGTATAAAGCATGAGCTGGCTAAGCTAGGAAGAGAGCTCAGTATACTGGAAAAGATTACCAATCCAGGTACTCTTGAATCCGCACAGCCTTCAAGCCTTTCTGAAAGTATCAACGACAGCTACCGCAGTCTTATTTACTACAGAGACATGGGAAAGCTGGATGAATTGAACGATGCTAAGGACGATCTCCTTATACAACTCAGTACATACCAGATAGTCACAGATGAGGTCCAGGGTTTCGATCAAAAGATACTGGATATAAGAAATGAGATAGATAAGCTTAATGCAAAGAGGTCAGCTCCAAGTGAAACGATCAGAGCTCCGCGTTCGGCTTATTTCGTGAGTTATATCGACGGCTATGAGGAAAAGCTGAATACTCAAAATATGGACGAGCTTACGGTGTCCATGATTGAAGAGATCAGCGACAGGAAATCTACTGCCCCTAATGTGGTGGGCAAGCTTATCGACGGCTATGGTTGGTATCTTGCTGTGGTTGCAGATAATTCAAAAAAGACTTACGCTATTGGCGATAAAGTGCAGCTGAGATTTGATTCCTCGGCTGAGAGCTATCCTGCAGTGATACACGATATCCGCGATGAAAAGAAGGATAAAAGTATTGTCATCATTTACTGCGACAAGTTTAACTATGAACTTGTACAGCACAGAGTCGAGATAGTTGAGCTTATAAAGGACGATTATTCAGGACTTAAAGTGCCACGTGAGGCTATCCGTTTCGTAGATGTTACCGAAACAGTTGATGATGGGAACGGTAATGTCAGCGAAAAGGTCTCAAATTATAAAGGCGTTTATATCCGTAAGGGCGAGCAGATACTCTTCAAAAGGATAGAGGTCGTTTACGAGGGCACGGATTACGTACTCTCTAAACCTATGAACGATGATGAGTACCTTGCTCTCTACGATGATATACTGATAGAGGAGGTCGAAAAGAATGAAAAATGACGATCTCGCTTATATCGACGAGAACTTGCACATAATAAAAGAGAGATGCGCTGAGGCTGTGACTAAGTACAGAAGTTCCAATGATAATGTGCGTATCATGGCAGTTACAAAAACTGTTGCCCCTGAGGCGATAAATCACGCTATTGAGTTAGGAATCGACCTTCTCGGGGAGAACAGAGTGCAAGAGTACCTCTCAAAGGCAGACTTTTATGACAAGTCGGCAGAGGTGCAGTTCATAGGTCATTTACAGACAAATAAGGTAAAATATATTATAAATTCAGTGAGCATGATACAGTCCGTGGACAGCATAAAGCTGGGACAGGAGATAAGCCGCCTTGCTGTGAAGAACGGCAGGGCTATGGATGTCCTCTGCGAGGTCAATATTGGCGGAGAGGAGTCCAAGAGCGGCATAGCTCCATCAGGACTTAAAGAGCTTATTGATGGGCTCTCAGAGCTCGAAGGGGTGCGTGTTAGAGGTCTCATGACCATTCCACCTCCATCAGACAGCGATATCTTCCTCGGACGCATGAAGGAACTGTACGACAGTATCTCCTCCGAGTACAAGGGCATGGATACGCTTTCAATGGGTATGACTCATGATTACGCCGAAGCAATTAGATACGGTTCAACACTGGTACGTATAGGTACAGGACTGTTCGGTGCAAGGGACTACTCAAAGTAACTCCTCGGCGGAAAGCCGATTATCAACACGGGATACTCCGCATTGATCCTGTGAAGAAAGATAAAAATATAAATAATGCGGAGAAGGAGTATTAAGATGAAACTTTTTGAGAACATTAAGGAATTTTTCTTTGCTGAAGAGGACGACGATTTTGATGCAGATGTTCCGGTTCGTCATGAGCGTGGCGAACGCAGCGGCTTCCAGCCGTCAGCACAGGACGATGCTCCAGTAAACGAAAGCGGACTTGGCGGCGGCATGAGCAGAGAAAGACGCAATAAGGTCGTTAATATACAGACAACAGCACAGCTTCAGGTGGTTCTTGTAAAACCTTCTGCATTTACGGACGCTAAGCAGATAGCAGATCACTTGATTGCGAAAAAGACGGTAGTTCTCAATCTTGAGACAGCTTCCCCCGAGAATAAGAGAAGAATCATCGACTTCCTCGTAGGTGTTGCATATGCAAACGGCGGAAGCCTCAAGCCTGTCGCTAATCTTACCTACATCATCACTCCTTATAATGTAGGCTTTATAGGCGAGGATCTCGTAGGTGAGCTGGAGAATAACGGTGTATTCATCTGATGAACGAACCGTCGGATAAGCTTTTTACCGCAAGGCTCGGGGACATGG